>NZ_JAQFIT010000004.1:0-240656 GCF_029504805.1 Ereboglobus sp. PH5-5
GAGCCGCGCTGCGGCCCGCCAAGCCGGGCCTACGCGCGGCTCTCAACCCTCACGAAAGAACCAACAACAAAACAACACATAACCTTCCTCCGCCGGCTATATGCTTTTTAAAATGTGCGAAACTTGACGGACACTACCCAACCGAACACGCATTTAACCGTTTGTATATATTTGCTTGAGTTCGATGCGTTGGAAGAACAGGCCAGTGTCGTTAAAAGACGGACGATGCAAGAACTGCATACAGTCAATCACTTATTGCGAAATATGATTAAAATAAATAGGATCTGATATCATTCTGCAACATACTGGTTTTCCGTTTATTTTTCCCGGTGAAAACTTCCATTGGGAAACTGCGTCCATGGCCGCCTTGGCAAATTCGTTGTTTGTTGCTTCCATTACCTGTGTCTTCACAACATTGCCTTCTATATCCACTACATATGCGATCATGGCATGTCCTGATATTCCGAGTTTTTTCATCTCGTGAGGATATTGAGGTTTTGCTTTTTTACCTTTGGACTTTGGCCTGTCTTCCAGATGTTCCGCATCCACAATCACAGAGGCTTCGGGAGTGGGGTATAATGGAAGGTTGAAATATGCGGGTTCTGCCAGCATTCTGAAATTTACAGGCTTCCCCTTTATTTTCCCTGGTGAAAACCGCCACTGTGAAACCGCTACCATGGTAGCCTTAGCAAATTCGAGGTGTGTGGCCTCAAGTATTTGCGCGTCGACAACCTTACCTTTTGTATTCACCACAACTGCTATTACAACGTGCCCCGCCTCCCCTCGCACCTTCATCTCATGGGGATATACTGGCATGCCAAGTATGCCTTTGGGTCGCGGTATTTTGTCCAGAGCTTCTACATCAAAAATTTCGGAAGAAGATATATCAGCAGTATTGGCAGATGAAGAGGAGGACTGCTTTGCGGCCCGACTGTCAATCGAAGTAAAAAAGACTAATGCTATCAGCACTGTCAGATGTAGGATATTTTTCATGATATTTTTTGATATGAAAACGTGGCTTTGTCACTAATGACGCTGACAAGCTAATGTTCAGTATTCACTCCCAAGGGATGTTCTTTTTTCGCTTTATGGCAAACATCAGAATGAGAACCGGAACGAGGAACAAGGAGGGCGCGCCGCCTCCACCGCCGCCGGAGCTCGCGTCGTTGACCGTGAGCGTGGCGGGGTTGCTGGTTTTGGAACCGGCGGGATTGGTAACGACAACGGTGTAGTTGCCGGCGTCGGATTTTTGGGCGTTGGTTACCACCAGGTTCGCATTGGTCGCGCCGGGAATATCCGTTCCGTTTTTCTTCCATTGGTAAGTCAGCCCGACGCCGGTCGCCGTGACTGAGAAGGTCGTGCTGTCGCCCACTTTGATTGTCTTTGACGCGGGTTGCGTTGTGATAACCGGCGCGGTGAGCTCGCCCACTGTCACCGTGAACGCGCCGGAGGTCACGATTTCGCCCGTGGCAGCCATCAATGCCACGGCATACGTTCCGGCGTGCGTTTCCTTGTCCGCGCTGGTCACTGCGTAGCTGGCGGAGGTCGCGCCCGCGATGGCGAAGTTGTCGCGATACCATTGCCATGCGTCGGGTGTGAATCCGGTTGCGTTTGCCGTGAGCGTGAAGCCGCCCATCGCGGGCACATTGGCGCTGACGCTGGTTGTGCCCGAGCCGACGCCGGTCACGGTTGCGCTGATTGCGACGGTGCCGTTGAACGCGGGAGGCGTCACCGAGCCTTGGCCCGCGGTGTTGCCGGCGTTCGCCGCGATGAGGGTCGCAAGCGTGTCGACGGGAGTGATGACGTGCGAATACGCGGGGACAAACACATCGTCGTCGCCAGTCGCGGTCGTGCCGGTGGTCGTGGTCGTGTCATTGCCCGAGGCGTGCAGCTTGCCGGTGGGCTCTGTGGTGAGCGGGTTGTTGGTGCCTTCGTAGAGGTTGTTGACCGAGAGGATTTGCGCGCCCGCGCCGGCGACGGTCGCGGTGGTGTTGCCCGTCGCGGTGATGTGGTTGTTGAACATGTAAACCTGCGCGTTGGTTACGCGTGGCATGTCGGATTTGAGTCCGTCGCCCCACAGGTTGTTGTGCAGGAGGATGCCGGTGGAAGCGCCGGCGTTGGCGATGGTCATTGCCGAGCCGCTGCCACCAGACGTTGCGGTGAATTCATTCCAGGCGAAGGCGACGTTGTCGGCGTTGCCGGTGATGGCGACGGGCGTGTCGGCGAAGGTGCAATGCGTGACCTCCACGTCGTTCGCACCGTCGATTGTCAGCGTGCCGCCGGTGAAGTTGACGCCGAGGATGACGGTGCCGCTCGCACTTTCCGGGATGGTGAGGTTGCCGGTAATAGTTGAGGTGTCGTCCGCACCGACGATCGTCTTGCCGGGAGCGAGGGTCGCGCCGCCGACCAGCGAGAGGTCAACCGTGCCGTTTATGGTGACGGTTTCCGTGCTGGGCGATTCGAGCTGGTTTTTGAGGGCTTGCGCATCAGCGAATGCCTGACTGGTGACGGTGAGTGTGGCGACGGTGCTGATGGCGTTCGGGCTGATGCCGTTGGTGGCAACGCAGCGGTATTGCGTGCCGTTTTGCGCGGTGGTGGCGGCGGGGACGGTCAGCGTAGTGGAGGTTTCGCCGGAGATGGGTGCCCAAGAGCCGCCTACGGGCAACGATTGCCACTGGAGAGTCGGCGTCGGGTTTCCGGTGACCGCGATGCTGAAGGTGGCGTTCTGGCCTTCGATGACACTTTGATTGGAGGGCTGCGTGGTGATGGCGGGCGCTTGGTTGACAGTGAGCGTGGCGGCGGCGCTGTTCACGAAACCTTGGGAGTTTGTGACAACGCAGCGGTATTTCATGCCGTTTTGCGCAAGGGTGGCGGCATCGAATGTTAGTGTAGCGGAGGTCGCGCCTTCGATGGGCGTCCATGTGTCGGTGCCATCGGGAGCGGATTGCCATTGGTAGGTTGGCGCGGGGTTGCCGGTGGCGGCGACGGTGAAGGTTGCGGCCGTTCCGGCAAGAACAGTCAGGTTGGAAGGTGGCGTGGTTATTGTCGGCGCCTCAAGCGGGATGATGCCCGCGAGCGCGGTGGGGGCGCTGATGATTGTGCCGGCGGCGTTGGTGATGATGACGCGGTAGTGTTTGCCGTTGTCGACGGAATCGAGGCCGGTGAGCGCAAGGCTCGACGCGGTCGCGCCGGAGACGTCGATCCAGTTCGCGCCGGAATCGGTTGAGACTTGCCACTGGTAGGCGCAGGGCAGCCCGTCGGTCATGGTGACGGAGAGCGTGGTGGCATTGCCGTCCACGTTGGTGGTCGCGGGGAGGTCGTTGCCGGACGGGATGGCGGGAATCAGGGAGGTGAGAACGAGGTGGATGCCGTCGGCGCGGCGTTCGGGGGTGTAGATGGCCGTGCCGAAATTGAGCGCGCCGGGCAGGACGAGCGCGTTGGCGGCCATGGCGCCGGTGGCGTCGCGGATGATGTGGATGTCGGCCTGGCCAAAGACGGCGGGCGAGATGGACTCGATGGTGAGTTTGCCGGAGCCGGTGATGCCCTTGGCCAGGACAATGCTGTCGGCGGTGGCGTCGGCGATGGCGAGGACGGAGCCGGCGTTGGTGATGGCAAGGGTGCCGGAGATGGCTGCCTTGCCGCGCACGCGCAGGGTGTCGCCGGCGTGGGCGACGTTGCCCGCGATGTTGGCGGCGGCGGAGCAGGCCTGGATTTCGAGCGTGGCGTTGCCGTTGACGGCGATGTCGCCCGCAAGGGTGTCGCCGCCGTCACTGACAATCGCGAGCGTGGTGTTTTCGTTGAGCGAGATGCCGCCGCTGACGGCGGAGGTCTCATCCAGGGTGACAGTGGCGGATGCGTCGCCGTCAAGGGTGATGCCGCCGAGGATCGAGGAGCCTTCGAGGAGGGTGATGCCGGCGGTGGCGGCATCGGCAAGGGCAAGCGCGCTGGCGACGGTGGCGCGAGTGTGGCGGGCGACGAGCCCGGAATCGCCGGTGAGAATGTAGTGCCCGTTGATGGAGCTGTCGGTGAACGTGGCATTGATGAAGCCGCGGTTCACGATGGCGATGTTGCCACTGATGGTGGAGCCGTTGAGCATGATGATGGCGTCGTGGGGATGGAGCGCGGCGGGGGAGCCGTCGATGTGGACGCCGCCGTTGAGCGTGGCGCCCGCGCCGGTGAGTTCGAGGGTCGCGCCGGTGGTGGAGGGGAACGCGCCGCCGGGGAGGCCGGCGGTCATTTTAACAGGGCCGTCGAGCGTGGTGTCCCGGAGGCGGATGCGGATGTTTTCGGCGTAGGGGGCGTTGAGGGCTCCGGCGGCGGCGATGCGGATGGAGCCGAGCGCGCCGGAGACGCGGGAGTTGGCGAGGTGAATCTCGTAGGCGCCGCCCGCGCCGGCGGGTTTTGGCAGCACGGCCTGATTGTCCGGCATGCCGACGCTCGAATAGTTTTCCTGAAAATTCCAGTCAATGCCCGCGCTGTAGGCGGCGTTGATGGTGATGTTCTCAAGGAAGGCGTTGATGTCGGTCCGGCCGTTGTTGGCATTGCCTGAGAGGAAAAGCACTCCGGGCGAGAACAGGCCCCCGGTGGTGATGGAGCCGCCGGAGTAAGCGAGGGTGGCCAGGCCGCCGTGGATTTGCAGGCCGGGCGCGCGACTTTCGGACGTGGTCGCGATGGCGACGTCCTCGAGTGTGACGGCGCGATTGACGGAGCCGCTGTTGACGAGGAACGCGGGCACGCCGATGCCGTCAACGGTGGTGTTTTCGGAGAGGATTTCGCCGCGCTTGAGCGTGAAGGATGCCTGCCCGCCGCCAATCGTGACGGCCTTGGAACGGGAGTCGCGGGCGAGAATGGAAAGGTCTTCGCCGTGGAACAGCGCGGGCGCTCCCGTGGCGCTGCCGTTGAGGAGGACGGTTTCGGACGCGCCGCCACCGGTGCGCGAGAGCGAGCCGCCGTAGAGATAAACGCCGGCGTCATTGCCCGCGGCGACGGCTTGGAGGGAATCCTGATTGCCGGAAAGCGTGACGCTGACGCTGACGTTTTTGCCGACAAAGGTGACGGGGTGCGCGCCGGCGGGGGATTCGCCAAGGGCAAGGATGCCCGCGCCATCGGCGGCGGAAAGGCCGCCCTGCGCGATGAGGAAGCGGGTGTCTGCGTAGGACCAAACGCCCGAACGGGCCGCAGCAGCGGCGAGCGCGGGGTCGGCGCTGGTGTTGTGGAATTGATAGGCAATGGTCTCGCCGCCGGTGATGATTTGGCGGATTCCCGGCTCGGGATAGAATGTGCCGCTGGTGGCAACGCTTTCGACCGCGCCGGTGTGCGCCGCGGCGGACGCCGTCCATTTGGCGTAAAGCGTGTGGCTGACGGCCGCGGGGGCGACGAGGGTGGCCGCGGTGACTTGATCGCCCGTGCCGCCGGGGTTTGCAAACCAGCCGGCGAAGAGATGGCCGGCGCGCGACGCAACCGGCAGCGAGCCGTAGGCCGCGCCTTGCGCGACCGTTTTGCCCGCCGCGGAAACTTCGCCGCCTTGCGGATCAAACGTCACGGTGATGTTTTCGGCGGAGCCGCCGCCGCCAATCGAGCCGTCCCCGGCCCACTTGGCGTGGAGGGTTTGGTTGGTGGCGCCGGACGGGACGATGGTCGCCGCGGAGATTTGCGAGCCGGTGCCGCCCGCGCCCGTCCACCATCCGGCAAAGGCGTATCCGGCGCGCGCGGGCACGGGCCACGAGCCGTCCGCTCCGTAAGCGGCACCTTTCGCGGCGGTTTTGGTCGAGGGCGATACGGTGCCGTCGCCGGCGTTGAATGTGATGGTGATTGTCTGCGGGGCCGTGCCAACGGGGGCGGTGGAGCCGGAGAGGATTTGGCTGGCGACGGAGCCGATGCGCGCGCTGGTGCCGGTGGTGGTCACGGCGCCGGTGGCGAGGTTGATTTTGCGAACGACGGCGTTGCCCGTGTCGGCCACGTAAAGGGTGCCGCTGGCGAGGGCGAGCGCGGTGGGCGTGTTGAAGCGGGCCGTCGTGCCGGCGCCGTCGGCCGCGTAGAGTTTGGGCGTGGCGGGAACGACATACGTGTTCGCGCCGGTGATCGTGGTGGTTGCGTAGGTGATCGCCCGCGTGTCGGGATTTCCGGCGACGAGTGTCAGGGAGCCGGTGGCAAGGGCGAGCGCGCGGATGGCATCACATCCCGTGTCCGCGATGTAGAGCGTGCCGGAGCCGAGGGCGAGACCGGCGGGCGCGGTGAGAGGCGCGGCGCCGGCGGCGGCGGGATAAATCGTGGTCACCGCGCCGGTGTCGAGGACGAGTTTGCGGATGGCGTTGTTGCCGGTGTCGGCGATGTAGAGGGCGCCGGCGGCGTCGTGGGCAAGCGCGCGGGGCGCGTTGAAGCGGGCCGCGGAGCCGGCGGCGTCAACGAGGCCGGAGGCGCCCGGATTTCCGGCGAGCGTGGTCACCGCGCCGGCGGGGGTGATTTTGTAGATGGCGTGGGTGCCGGCGTCGGCGACATAGGTGTTGCCCTCGGCGTCGGTGGCAATGCCGGAGGGTGCGGCGCCGAGCGTGGCGAACGTGGATGCGGCCGCGCCGGAGGTGAGTTTGCGAATGGCGGCGTTGGCGGAGTCGGCGACATGGAGCGTGCCGTTTGCGAAGGCGAGGCCGAGCGGGGTGTCGAACCGGGCGGCGGCGCCGGTGCCGTTGATCAGGCCGGAGGCGGAACCGGTGCCGCCCGCGAAAACGGAGGCTGCGGCGGTGGAGGCGAGGGCGGCGGCGCGGATGTTGTGGTTTTCCGAATCGGAGATGAACAGGGTGCCGCTGTTGATGGCGAGGCCGGAGGGCGCGGCAAAGGGCGTCTGGTCGATGGCCACGAGATTTGCGGGCGCGGGCGAGGTGTCGCCCGCAAAGGAAATGTCGGCGGAGACGAAGTAGTGGTCGCTGGGATAGCGTTTGACGCCCTCGACGGTTTTGTAATCGCGGATGATTTCGGAGGAGTGGGTGACAACGGCGCCGCGGGCGAAGATGAAGTCGATCTTTGTGTTGCTGGAGGTGTTGAGATCGTGACCGGAGAACCCGTGATGGGTGTTGCCCGGGTTGGCCTCGGGGTTGACACGGGCAAAGGTGTCATACCATCCGGCCTGATAGATTTGGGTGATGGCGATGTCGGTGTAGCCGACATTAAAATCGCCGAAGAGGAGCTGGGGCGTGTCGGGGTGATGGAGCGAGGCGGCCTGGAGAACGAGGCGGATTTCGTGGAGGCGGGCCTCGTTGTTTCCGGTGGGGCCGTATTCGGCGGGGTTGTGCTGAAGGTGGGTGTTCCAGACCACAAACTCGCGCCCGGTTTTTTTATCGCGGAGCTTGACCCAGCTTGCGTCGCGATGGGAGTTGATGGTCGGGTAGAGTCCCGGCGTCCTGGGATGTTTGTTCGACCAGAAATGATCCTTGTCGAGAAGCTCGAATTTCTCGGTGGAATAAAGAATGCCGTTGCCCTGGGTGAAGGTGCTGGGGGAGGTGTTGTTTATGGGATATTTGAAGGCGGCGTAGCCGGGCATGACGGCGAGAAGATCATCGAGTTGTTCCCATGTGACCTCCTGGCAGCAAACGATGTCGGCGTTTAGGGCGAGGATGGTTTCGCGGAGAACGGCGCGACGGGGATAGAGGTTTCTTGTATAGGGCGTGTTTTCGCCGTGATAGATGGAAGCCTCGCCTCTCCACCAGATATCCTTGGTTTTGCTCGGCTCGGCGTCGCCTCCGGCGTTGCCGCGGAGGTTGGCGCTGACGACACGGTAGACGCCGGGGGCGTTGGGCACGGGGCGGACGTGAATTTCAGCCTCGGGGGATGGGGTGACGGACGTGGTTGCCCAGCGCGCGTAAAGAATGTGGTCGGTGGAGGCCGCCGGGACATTGGTGGCGGCGGTGACTTGCGTGCCGCCGCTGGGCGCGGTGAACCAGCCGGAGAAGGTGGCTCCGGCGCGGGTCGGCGCGGGCAGCTCGCCGTAGGCGGTGTTTTGGTGAACGGTTTTTTCAAGCGGGGAAACGGCGCCACCTTGCGGACTGAACGTGACGGTGAGGGCGGCGGTGGAGGGTTGTGCGCCGGAGGATATCCAGCGCGCGTAGAGGGTGTGCGCGATGGAGTTGGTGACAATGGTGTCGGGCGAGACGAGCGAGCCGCCGCCACCGGAGCCCGTCCACCAACCGGAGAAAACGTAGCCGGCGCGCGAAGGGCGCGGGAGCGGGCCGTAGGGCTGGCTTGGCGGGACGGCCTTGGAGGCGGGCTGGCCGTTGAGCGCGCCGCCTTGCGCGTCGAAGGTCACGGCGATGGTGGCGTTGGAGACGGAGACGCCGCCATCGGGTTGCTGGGTGAAGGAGTGGGTCTCGCCGTTGTAGGTGAAATTGCCGGTGAAAATGGCGTTATTGACGCCTTGGACGGTGATGAGGTTTGCGAGCAGCTCGGGGGCGAGGGGGCCGGTTTGCGAGCCGTCGATGGTGATGTGAACGCCCTGCGCGCCGGAGGCGTTGCCGCGAATGACGAGGCGGTCGCCAATGCCGGAGGAGGGGTTGATGGCGAGGCGGATGACACCGGAACCGGCGAGGGACGCGGCCTCGGCGGTGTGGTAGCCGCCGGCGGCGCCGCCGCCGAGGTCGAGGGTGGCGTTGTTGACGAGATTGCCGAGGGCAACGGACGGCGTGGCGACGCGCAGCGTGCCGGACTCGATGGTGGTGTCACCAGTGCGGGTGCCGGCGGCGGCGAGGACGAGGGTGCCGGGGCCTTTTTTGGCGAGTGATTTTCCGTCCCAGCCCGTGGCGAGCGCGGCGGCATCGGCGCGGTTGGCGAGCGGCGTGTCGATTGTGAAAGTCTTGCCGGAGGCGATGGTGAAAGTGCCGTGGGCGTTGGCGGCGGGAGCGCGCCACGCGAGGAGATGGCCGATGTGGTATTCGGTGGCGTTGAGGATGTTTTTACCGTGGAAAATGTAATCAGGCATGCCGTTGGTTCCCGTGAGCGCGGTGGCGGTCGTGACACTGGCAAAGTTTCCCTTGATGCCGCCGGTGGCGCGCAGGATGACGGCGGAAGGCAAATCGGAGGCCTTGGTTGCGGAGGCCGCCGTGGCGTAGCCGGTCATGTTTTCAAGGCCGTCGACACGGAGCGCGCCGTCGAGCGCGGCGGCGGATGAAACCGTGACGCAGGGCGTGTCGCGCGAGCCGCCGAGTGTGACGGCGAGCGAGGATTGCGCGTTTTGCGAGTAGTCTCCCCCGACAATGACGGAGCCGGTGGGGGCGACGTGGATGTGCGCGTCGCCAAGCTGCCCGAGAATAAGTTTTCCGGTGATATTAAGGAGTCCCGCGACGCTGGCGGTGCCGGTGGAGGTGACGCCGGCGGCGGTGTTTTTGCCAGCATTCGCATCAGCGGCGGCGATGAAATTCCCCCCAACGGTGACAATGCCGGTGGGGAGGATATTGAGGATGCCGGTTCCGCTGGAGGTGACGTCGACGGTGGGGTTTCGGCCAAGATAGAAGTGCGTGGTGTTGGCCCAGATGCCAGCGACATT
The DNA here is from genome assembly GCF_029504805.1 of Ereboglobus sp. PH5-5. Taxonomy (NCBI): domain Bacteria; kingdom Pseudomonadati; phylum Verrucomicrobiota; class Opitutia; order Opitutales; family Opitutaceae; genus Ereboglobus; species Ereboglobus sp. PH5-5. The sequence goes on from NZ_JAQFIT010000004.1 coordinate 9,530, forward strand.
GGCGGTGCCGTGGCTGTTGTTTGTGCTGCCGAGCGCGGAATAGGTTTTCACAATGACTGCTCCGGTTTCGGAAATATCGAGCGTTCCCTTCCCTCCATAGCCCGTCTGGAATGACCCGCGAAGGTCGAAGAGACCATCGACTTTCATGGTGCCGCTGCCTGCGGCATTTCTCCCGAGGTGGACATAGCCGTTGGATCCGTTGAGCCCGGTGACGATGGTGCCTGTTTGCGCGATGTGGACGTTGGCTGTGCCGACGCCCATGTAGAAATGGTCGCCAATACCCATGTAACCGCGAATGATCGCCGTGCCGCTGCTTTTGGTGCCTTGGGCGATGCTGATGTAAGTGCCGGCGAGGAGGGTGCCGCTTTCGAGCACCTCAACATAGCCGTTGGCGCTGTTGCCGATATTTATGTGGGCGGATCCCGACCAAAGGCCGGCAAGTCGGAGTGTGCCGCGTCCAGTGGGCTGATTGTAGGTGGGCGAAGCAGTGCTGGAATCCAACTGGTCGCCGATCTGGCTGTAGGTTCCAACATGGACGGCGGCGCCGGGAGCGACAGTCATTTCAGCGGAGCCCTGCCGTCCAAGAAGAAAATAGGAGCCGGTGACGAAGAGCGCGCCGGGCTCCATGTTGACGGTGGCGTTTGCACCGGCGACATAGGCAAGGTAGGTGCGCCGCGCGCCAACGGTGTTGTTGAGAAGGGTGCCGGAGATTTTAAGCGTTCCATTTGCAGCGTTGGCGTTGGAGACGCGGATATCGCCCGAGACCGACATGAAACCTTCGACATTGAGTGTGCCTGTGGATTGGGCGACATGGGCGATGGAGGTTGTCGCCGCGGAATTGGTGCCGATGAATGTGCCTGTGGGCTGGATGTTGAAGACGCCCGTGCCGCTGGCACCGACACGCAAGATGTCCCCGGCGCTTTCCCAGTATCCGCCGAGGTTGGCGGTGCCGCTGGCGCCACCGTGGTCGCCAACGTAGATGTTGTTATTTTTTATGGTGCCGGTGGTGGTTACATCCATGCGCCCCTTGCCGTCAAAACCGACGGCGATGGTGCGACTGAGTCCGGAGACCATGCCCTCTATGCGAGCAATGCCATTGCCTGCGCCCTTGATAAAATTAGGATTGGGGTTGGGGTCGGAAGTGGCGGAATTGTAACCGCCCACGCGAAACGACGACTGGAGATAAAGCGTGCCAGTTTGCCCGACAATGAGCGTGCCGTCACCGACACCGCCAACATAGAGCATGCCAACACGATTGTTGAGGTAGCCGTCAACAATGACCGTGCCCGACGAGGTGGTATCCTTCGCGGCAATTTGCAGGTAGTTGGTGTTTGCCACGCCACCTTGGTCGATTTTAAGCACGCCCGTGCCTTCGTAACCAATGTAGGTGTTATTACTGGTGGTATTCGTCCATACGCCGCCACCGGCAATGGCGAGCGTGCCGGACGCCCCTGCGCCGTAACCGATGAAGGATGAACCACTGACAGCGGTAATGCCGTTACTGATGGCAATGTTGCCATCGGTAACGAAGGCGGCGTCGTTCTCAGTGGGAGCATTTTGCGCGGCCCCAGAAGGCGAACCAGTGCGCCAGCCATTAGGCGTAAACCAAGAACCACTAACGCCGGTATCCCAATAGACATCGGTGGCGCGGATCGCGGGCGCGAAGGAGATCGCGAGGATGAAGGCAATGAGCAGTGTTAGGGTGGATTTCATTGACAGTATATTTTTAAAATTCTCGCAGGAAGAGGAGGAAATCGATCGGAGGTGATGCGAAAGATCGTTTCTTTTCGTGGTGCGGCGGAAGGCGGCGGGTTATTGTTTTCGGCGCTGCCGGAGGCCTCGCCCTGCCAGAAGAATCAGTAGGGAGGAGAGAAGGAATAGCGAAGGCGCGCCACCTCCGCCTCCACCGCCGCCGGAGCTCGCGTCGTTGACAGTGAGCGTGGCGGGATTGCTGGTTTTGGAACCGGCGGGGTTTGTCACGACAACGGTGTAGTTGCCGGCGTCGGATTTTTGGGCGTTGGTTACCACAAGGTTCGCATTGGTCGCGCCGGGAATATCCGTTCCGTTTTTCTTCCATTGGTAGGTCAGTCCGGCGCCTGTCGCCGTGACCGTGAAGGTTGCGCTGCCGCCGACGGTGATTGTTTGCGCCGAGGGATGTTTCGTGATGACCGGCGCGGCGAGTTCGCCCACCGTCACCGTAAACGCACCGGAGGTCACGATTTCGCCCGTGGTGGCCGTCAATGCCACTGCATACGTTCCGGCGTGCGTTTCCTTATCCGCGTTGGTCACGACGTAGGTCTCAGCGGTCGCACCCGCGATGGCGAAGTTGTCGAGATACCATTGCCGCGATTCGGGAGTGAAACCGGTTGCGTTCGCCGTGAGCGTGAACCCTCCCAGTGCGGGGACATGGGCGCTGCTTGCGGTCGTGCCCGAACCGGCGCCGGTCACGGTTGCGCTGATGCTGGCGGTGCCGTTGGTTTGCGCGGGCGGGACGGAGTTTTTGCCATCGGTGTTGCCCGCGTTTGCCGTGATGAGGAGAGCAAGCGTGTCGGCGGAGGTGATGACGCGCGAATACGAGGGGACAAACACCTCGTCGTCGCCAGTCGCGGTCGTGCCGGTGGTCGTGCTCGTGTCATTGCCCGACGCATGCAGCTTGCCGGTGGATTGTGTGGTGAGCGGATTGTTGGTGCCCTCGTAGAGGTTGTTGACCGAGAGGATTTGCGCGCCTTCGCCAGCAACGGTCGCAGTGGTGTTACCCGTCGCAGTGAAGTAATTGTTATACATGTAAACCTGCGCGTTGGTCACGCTCGGCATGTCGGACTTCAGTCCGTCGCCCCACAGGTTGTTGTGCAGGAGGACGCCGGTGTCCTTGCCCGCGTTGGAGATAGTCATCGCCGAGCCGCTGCCGCCGGATGTTGCGGTGAATTTATTCCACGAGAAGGCGATGTTGTCGGCGTTGCCGGTAATGGAGACGGGGGCGTCGGCGAAGGTGCAATGGGAAACGTCCACGTCACTCGCGCCGTTGATGGTCAGCGTGCCCTCCGTGAAATTGACACCGGTGATGACGGTGCCGCTCGCACTTTCCGGAATGGTAAGGTTGCCGGTGATGGTGGAGGTGGCACCCGCGCCGACGATGGTATTGCCGGGGGCGAGGGTTGCTCCGCCAACCAGCGAGAGGTCAACCGTGCCGCTCACCGTGATGGTTCCGATGTCGGGCGTTTCGATCTGGGTTTTGAGGGCTTGCGCATCGGCGACCGCCTGGCTGGTGACGGTGAGCGTGGCGGCGGCGCTGGTGGCGTTCGGGTTGATGCCGTTAGAGGCGACGCAGCGGTATTGCATGCCGTTCTGCGCGGTGGTGGCGGGAACGGTGTAGGCGGCGGAAGTCGCGCCGGAGATGTCGCCCCATGTGGTGCTGCCGGCGGGCGCGGACTGCCATTGGTATTGAGGCACGGGGTTTCCGGTGGCGGTGACGGTGAAGGTGGCGTTCTGGCCTTCGATGACACTTTGATTGGAGGGATGAGTGGTGATGGTGGGAGCTTGGTTGACGGTGAGCGTGACGGCGGCGCTGGTGGCATTGCCGCGCGCATTGGTTGCAACAAAGCGATATTGCACGCCGTCCATCGGGACGGCGGCAGTGAGTGTGAGCGCGGCGGCGCTGGCTGCGGGGACATCGGTCCAAGTGGCGCCATCGCCGGAGGACTGCCATTTGAACCAAGGGGCCGGGGCGCCGCCGGCGGCGGCAGTGAAGGTAACAGACTGGCCGACATTCGCATTGGCGTTCGCCGGTTGCACGGTGATTTCGGGCGAGGCGAAGTTGGCGGGGAACTCGTCGAGGTCGGTGGTGAAGTCGGACAGGGTGTAGGTTTTCCCGAAGCGGTCGGTGGCGCGGATCTCAACCTGGGCGTCGGACTTCTTCAATGTGTGGATATAGAGGTGCTTGTTATTGTTGGAACTGTAACTGGATGAGGTGCCTCCGCGGACGCCCTTGTGGTAACCGTTAGCGTAGGCGTCCGGCATCGCGGGGATTTTGCTCACCGCACCGGCGGCGACGCCGTTTTCGTAAGCGATGATTTCCCAGTTGGAGTCGGAGTTCCAAGCATCAACGACAATGTCGTTTGCGGTTTTATTATAGGAAAAGCTGCCACTGAAGACGACATTTCCGCGATACATGCGCATTTGGTAGGTGTCGCTGTAGCCGGTGGGCTTGTAATACCAGTCGGCGAGCTTGGTGCCGGAGACGGTGAAGACGCCGTAGCCGTTTGGCGCGCCGTCGGTGTTGACCAAGGAATTCCACCACGCGCCGCAGGCTCCGCCGTGAATGTGCTCGTAGGCGGTGATGTTTTTGGTGGAGCCGCTGATGGTAAAGGTGATGTTTTCCTGGTAATGGGTGTGGCCGGAGAAGAAATGCACGTCGGCGTAGTCCTTGAGAAGGTTGTAGAGGTTGTGCGCGTTTTGGTAGTTGTAGTTGTAACCGCGCAACGGGATGTGGAAGGCGACGATGATGGTTTTTGTCTTGGGGACAAAACTGAGGTCCTGACGGACCCACTCGAGGATTTCGTTGGTAAGACCGGCGACATATTTTTGGTTGCCGTTGTAGAGGATGTCGTCGAGGCCAATGATGTGGACGTCGCCGCGGTTGAAGGAGTAGTTGGCCGGGCCGTATGTTTCCTCGTATTGCGCGCTGGCGTTGTGGTCGTTGCTAATAGTCTGATCGTGGTCGTGGTTTCCGATGACGCCAAAGTGGGGGATACCCGCGAGATTGGTGGCATCGCGGATGGATCCGAGCAAGGGCAGGCTGTCGTAGCAAATATCGCCGAGGAGGATGGCGTAGGCCGGCAGGGTGGCGGTCTTGGCGAATTGGGCCATGTCGGCGACAGTTTCGTTTTTGTAGCGAGCGAGATTGCCGGTATTTTTCACCTGGGGATCGCCGACTGCGAGGAGGATGAAGTCTTTTTCGGGCGCGGGGAGTCTCACGAGGTCGAAGTCATAGCGCTGTTGGCTGGTGAGTTTTGCGTGAAACATGGCCATGCCGGGCTTGCCAAATGCGTCCATCGTGTTGATGGCGAAATTTTCCGGCGTGGAATAATAGACCATGCGGGCCTTGGCGTTGCGTTTCATTTGGTAAACGCCGTTGGCATCGGTTAGCACGCATTGGAATCCATCGCTCACAACAACACCCGCGACGGGCGCGCCGGTTTCATCCATGATGGAGCCGTAGAGATCGTTTCCGACTTCGGGGATGATGTCTTGGTGCCCGGTTTTCCAACGTGCGTGGAGAATGTGGCTGGTTGCGTCGGAAGCGACCATGGTGGCCGAGGTGACTTGCGTGCCTCCGGTGGGAGCGGTCCACCAGCCGTCGAAGACGGTGCTGCCGCGCACGGGTGTCGGGAGCGCGCCATAGGCGGTGTTTCGCTGGATGGCCTTGCTGGCGGGGGAAACGGTGCCGCCTTGCGGGTTGAATGTAACGGCGAGGCCGGCGGGGACGCCGGTGCCGTCGAAAGTGGCGGTGTTGCTGCCCGCGACAGTGATGCGGGCGGCGATTTGAGCGGGGGTGGCGGCAACGGGCGCGGCGCCATTGATGGAGACATAAGTGGCATGCGTGCCGGAGGCGTCGCCATTGATGATGAGTTTGTCGCCGGCGGCGCCGGGGGCGGCGCTTTCGAGGGCGAGGATGATGGTGCCGGAGCCAACGAGAGTGAGGGCTTCCGCGGTGTGATAACCGCCGACGGTGGAGCCACCGAGGTCAAGGACGGCGGTGTTGATGAGGTTGCCAAGGGATACGGCGGGGGTGGCGACACGGAGCGTGCCGGACTCGATGGTGGTGTCGCCGGTGCGCGTGTCAGCCGCGGCGAGAACGAGCGTGCCGGCACCGCGTTTGACGAGCGATTTTCCATCCCAGCCCGAAGTGAAGCGGGCCACGCCAGTGCGGTCGGCAAGCGGAGTGTCGATGGTAAAGCTCTTGCCTGCGTCAATGGTGAATGTGCCATGGGTGCCCTCGGCGGCGGCATGCCATGTGAGAATGAGACCGACACGATAGTCGGTGGCATCGACAATGTTTTTCCCGAGGGAGATGTAATCAGGCAGGACGGTGCCGGAGAGGATGGGCGTGGGGGCGGTGATGTTTGTAAAATCGCCGGCGAAACCACCGGCTGCGCGTATGACGGTGGCGGCGGGCAGATCGCCGGACTTGACGATGGTGTCAGCGGTGACGAAGCCGGGCATGCTTTCAAGGTCCGTTACTTGGAGTGTGCCGGAGAGCGTGGCTCCACCGGCGACGTCAATGAAAGGACTTACTCTCGTGGCCCCGACTGTAACGGCGAGCGTGGAATTCGCATTCTGGGAATAGTTGCCGCCGCCGGTGACGTTGCTGGTATTCGCCAGATTAAGATAGCCGATGTTCATTGAGTAAACGCCCAGTGTTATGTCGGTGCCCACATCGAGACGGCCATCGATATTGGCGGTGCCGGAGGAAGCGATGCTGGCGTTTTCACTAACGGCAAAATAAGTATCGGTTTTGATTGTGCCGGAAGCGGCGAGGTTGAGCACGCCGGTGAGCCTGTTGGCAACCCTGAGGTAGGTGCCGGCTTCCATGTAGCCGAACACATCCACAGTGCCGCTGGCCGTGAGAGGATTTGTCACCCCGCCGTCGGCGGTGTCGCCCTGTCCGATGGATATGTAGCCGCCAGCTTTGACCCTGCCAGTGGCACCGACACGCATGTAACTGTCCCCGTAATGGGCAACTATGATGTAAGCGGTGCCTGCCGCCTCCATATAACCGTCAACATTGACATAGGCGGTGGAATCGGGGTGGGTATAGGTGATACGAATGCCTGTGGCGCGGGCGATGACAGTGCCAGTTGTGGCAATATCGAGTATGGAATGGCCGGTGTTGTTGCCTAAAACAAAATATCCACCAGTGTCCCATACGCCGGCGACATAAGCTTTGTTGGTGCCGCTAACCAAGCTGGTGGACTTGCTGTAATTTCTGGCAAACCAAGTGTTGGCGGTGGTCTCCAAGTAGCCTCCATCGTTAATAATAAGGGTGTTATCGTTGGTGCTATTATTGCCAACATAAAAGGTGTTCACATTTAATACGCTCCCACTTATGACCGCCGTGCCGCTGGCGCTATTGGCATCACCAAGATAAAGGTTCTTATTGTTAAAATACAATGTGCCGCCTTGCTGAACCTCAAGATAACCGGTGGAAGTGCCGGACGTGCCGACGGTCATGCCGCCTCCAAGGGATAAGTGCCCCCCATCTTCTATAATAAGCGTTCCCTTGCCCGCGCTACCAACCCGGGTGTATGAGGCGGAGGCGCTGGACCAGTCGCCTTTGATGATCGCCGTGCCAATGGAGCCGGCACTCATGCCAATGCTGAGATAACCAGTGACGGCCGTGCCGGTGGCCCCAAGAATAAATGAGCTGTTGGCCGTGCCGTTTTTCCCGACGGGTTGGTAGGTGGTGCCATTGTTGCCGGAGCGAAAATAACCGTCAATGATCGCTGTGCCGCTGCCCGCGATGCGCTCGCCGAGATAAAGCGACGCGCCGGCGGCGATAGTGAGCGTCCCCCCGGTTTCAACATGGAGACGCCCGGTGCCATGGTTGCCCGTATAGATGCCCCCGTAGCTTTCCCAAGAGCCGCCGTTTTTAATGATCACGGTGCCGCTGGAACCGAGTTGGCCGCCAATTTGGTTGGCGTAGATATATCCCCCGGTTTGAAGTTTGCCGCCGGTTCGAATTTCCATGTAGCCATCACCGGAATCGCCAATGGCGAAGACTGTGTTGGACGTGACCAATTGTCCGCCGTTTTCGATGATTAAGGATGAGGACAGCCCCGCGGTGAGGCCGATGGCCGTGGTGCCGGCGGTTGCCAAGGTGCCGCTGACGCCGGCCGTGATACCATTGGCAATGGTGATGGTGCCGGAATCCACCAAGACGTTGTCGTCAGCGGCAGGAAGAATGCCTCCGATCCAATTGCCAGTGTTGTCCCAACTACCGGCGGAACCGGCTTGCCAAAAGACGTCGGCGGCGCGGGTCGCGGGCGCGAGTGCGAGCGCGAGGATGGAGGCAATGAGCAGTGCGGGGGTGTTTTTCATGGGATAGTGTGGGTTGGGTGTGGGCGGGCGCGCCTTGCGGGCGCCTTGATGGGTTTGTGAAAGACTGTTTGCGCGCGTTTGCCTTGGGAACACGCGCGAGAGGGCGCGTGCGGGGCGCGCCCGTTCGGTTCATTTCCCCAATGTCCGCTTGAGCACGGGCAGGAGGATTTCGGCCTGGCGATACATGCCGAGGTCGGAGGGGTGCGAGCTGTCAACGGTGCCTTCGTCGTCGTCGCCGAGCAACTGGCCGCCGGTGACGTAGGTGATGCCCTTCACGCCTTCGGCAGTGAGGCTGTCATAAACGGAGCGCACCGCGGCGCGGGCGGTTTCGTTTTTCTTGAACTGCCGGGGGATTATCCACGCGTTCGCGTAGCTGCGGTCCTCCATCAATATGATCGGGGTCTGCGGGTGTTTTTTGCGGATGGCGCGGATGCAATTTTCCGTGCGCTTGATGATTTCGGACGGGGCGAGCGCGCTCATGTTGGGCAGGCAGTCGAGCACAAAAACAGCGGCGTCGATTTCCGCGAAGAGCTCGGCCATGGCCGGTTCCATTTTGCCGTTGCCCGAGAAGCCGAGATTGATGACGGGCATGTCGAGTTTGCGGCCGAGTATTGCCGGCGTGGTCATGCCGGGGCGCGACGCGGAGCAGCCGTGCGCGATGGAGGTGCCGTAATAAGCGATTGGCTTCGCCGGGGGCGGCGCGACGGGCTCGAATCCGCTGCCCTCGGGGATGCCGATTTCGACCGAGGTGGTGTTGTTATAGAGCGGCAGGTAGAGCATGTAATCGCGCCATTCGGGGGTCGCGCCGTTGAGGATTTTTTCCTCGTGGATTTTGTTCTTGGGTTTCGACGAGCCCGCCCAGCGCCACTGGCCGTTCGGGGCGCGCGCATACAGGTCGAGGCCGCTGACGCCGGTCGCGCTCATGTGCGGCTTGGCCAGCTCGCCCGAGACTTCGTGACGCGTGTGGATTACCGGCGCGTTTGTCCTGAAATAGACAACGAGGCCCGCCGAGTTGCGCGAGAGTCGCCAGACGGACTTGGTGACCTTGCCCTCGGCGCGTTGAGGGAGGCGCGAGTAGTGCGAGGGCGTGTCGTCCCAGGCGCGGCCGCCTGGTTTCCACTGCGCGGCGTCGTGCCACACGATTTCCTTTTGAGGCGCTTTTTTGGGCGCGTCCGCGGCGAAAAGTCCGGCGGCGGAAAACAGCAGCAATGCCAAAAATACGGGCAGCGCGCTCATGGAATGGAATAAGCGAGGCATGGGTCTAGGGTTTTGCATAGGGCGGCTAAAAGGGGGAGAAGGTGATTGGATAGAAATCCAAAGCCCAAGACTCAAGAATGAAAACTCATATTATTTTTACGCCCTCCTGATTTGGCGGCATCCCGGGCAGGCCATCATCTTGCGCGAATGGCCTTTAGCGGCACTTAACGGCGCCAACACGCAACCATCCAAAAAATCCCTTGTCTCCACGGCTGTTCTGCGGCCATGTAACAGGCTGCGTTTTTCGCTTCTCAAATTTATCTCACCATGTCCTCCGCGGCTTATTTTCCCATCCTCGTCCAAATCTGCCTCGCCATCGCGCTCACGGCGGGCGTGCTCCTCACCTCGCAGTTGCTGGGACAGCGCGCGCGCAGAAACGCCATCAAGGACACCCCCTACGAGTGCGGCGTCAAGTCGGACGGCAACCCGCACACGCGTTTTTCGGTGAAGTTTTACGTCACCGTGATGCTGTTCATCCTTTTCGACATCGAGGTCGTTTTTCTCATCCCCTGGGCGTTCATCTATCGCGATTTCCTCGCCAACAACATTGAAATTGTCGCGCCGATCCTGGTTTTCATCGGCGTGATCGTGCTCGGCCTTTTCTACGAGGTGAAAAAGGGCGCGCTTAAATGGGAAAAGTAACACGGCCCGTCCGCCCTCCCCTTCCCCCACTAGATTCCTTCCATGCGGCTAGAAAAAATCATCGCCCGGAGCAGAATTGTTGAACTCGGCAGCCCCGACATCACCAGCGCGCTGGAGGAGTTGCTCGAGGTTTCCATCAACCGGTTTCCCAACCTGAAGCAGGACGTTCTGCTCAAGGGCCTGCTCCAGCGCGAGAGCACGATGACCACCTATCTCGGCAACGGTGTCGCGCTCCCGCACGTGCGTGTGAAACTCGGAGGCGAGCGCCGCTACATTCTCGCCGTGGGCCGCAGCGTCGCGGGCATACGTCACGACGGCACGAAGGCCGACGAGGCGATCAACCTGATTTTCATGCTCCTGGCGGACGACCGCGCGCGCGATTACCTGCAAGTGCTCGCCGCCTTGGCGCGCATCATTGACGACGCGGATTTCGTAAAAACGCTGCTCACCGCGCCCAAGCTCGATGATGTTTACGAACGCCTCTACTCGGCCTTCGGCGGCATGACCGCGCGCCCCGTGCAAGTGCAGCAAAACAGCATGAACCGCACGATGATCGCCGAGGCGGAGCGCGTTGCGAAAGGCACGGCTTGCGGCATGATCATGGTGTTCGGCGACACGTTCAACAGCGGCGTCGAGCTCGGGCATTGGTCCTCCAAGGTCAAATCGCTGCTTGTGACTCGCAACTTGGTCGACTCCTCGCAGGCGCAGGGAAAATTTGCCGAGGTCATACAAGTGCGCTCCTTTTCGAGCCAGCGGCTCGCGCAACTGCGCAGCGCGATCGTCGTCGGCCTGACTCGCGGCATTATTTCATTCGACGACCGCATCTGCTGCCTCGCCGGGCTGACCGGCAACAACCAGTTCGACACCATCGTGGTTGTCGATGTGGGACGCGAATTCCAAACGCTGCTCACGCAAAACACCGACCTGCTGCCCGATGACGTGAAACCCGAGGTGTTTGAGCGCGTGATCGCCGTCGCGAGCGAGCTCGCCATCGAGGGGCGCGAGGGCAAGCCCGTGGGCAGCCTCTTCGTCCTCGGTGACAACGCGCACGTGGAAAAACTTACCAAGCCGCTCGTGTTGAATCCATTCTATGGATACAAGGAGGAAGATCGCAACATCCTCAATCCGTTCATGGACGAAACCATCAAGGAGTTTTCGTCGATCGACGGCGCGTTCGTGATCCGCGGCGACGGCGTGGTGATCTCCGCCGGAAGCCTGATTCAGGCGGCGGACAGCCATGCGCTCCCCGGCGGACTTGGCGCGCGCCATTCGGCAGCCGCGGCGATTTCGGTCGCCACCAACTGCATTTCAATCGCGATTTCGTCGAGCACCGGCCAGGTGACACTCTTTCGCCGCGGCGTCATGCTCACGTTGATGGAAAAAGGCAAGATGGCCAAGGTGTGAGGCCGCCCATCGCACGCCGTCAAGAGCCGGGCTGCCACCAGGCGGACGGCGCGGCGGTTTTGCCGTTCCGCGCACGGCGACGTTCTGCAAACCGCCGCGCCCGGCCCTCGGAAAAAAATTATTGCCGGAATATTCGCCCATCGAACGGCGGCCATTTTGCATGCGCATCCCATTGCAATTTCGTGACTTTGCGCTTTGTCAAAAATCCGTGTTTTTCACACCCCCCAAAAAACAAAACCTTGAAATCCTTGCGCCACCCCCATAACCGCTCGCCTCTTAAAACATCATGAAGTCACTCATCATCGCGGAAAAGCCCTCCGTCGCCGCCGACCTCGCGCGCGCCCTCGGCAAGGTGCCCAAAAAGGGCGATCATTACGAAAACGACCAATACGTCATCGCCTCCGCCGTCGGCCACCTTGTGGAACTTCAGATGCCCGAGGACATTGATAAAAAGAAATACGGCTTCTGGCGCCTCGAAACCCTCCCCATCATTCCCAACCGCTTCGAACTCAAACCCATCGACAAAACCAAGGACCGTTTCGGCGCCCTCAAAAAACTCCTCGCCCGCAAGGACATCGACGAGGTCATCAACGCCTGCGACGCCGGTCGCGAGGGCGAGCTCATCTTCACTTATATATACCAGCTCGCGAAATCCAAACTCCCCGTCCGCCGCGCCTGGATGCAAACCATGACGCCCGCGGGCATCCGCGCCGCCTTTGAGGAAAACCACCTGCGCACCGCCGGGCAAATGTCCGGCCTCGCCGACGCCGCCCGCTGCCGCTCCGAGGCCGACTGGCTCATCGGCATCAACGGCACCCGCGCCCTCACCAAGCGCATGTTTGGCAAACGCGCCGGCAATGTCGCCAGCGTCGGACGCGTGCAAACCCCCACCCTCGCCCTCGTCGTCGCCCGCGAGCTCGAAATCCGCAACTTCGTCTCCCGCGACTACTGGCGCATCACCGCGCAATTCGGCATCGCCAACGGCTCCTACGAAGGCGTTTACCAGCGCCCCGGTTACAAGAAAAACGACGCCGATCCGCACGACCGCATCGACCGCCTCTGGGACAAGGCCGACGCCGAGGCCGTCCTCGCCGACTGCCGGGGCAACCCGCCCGCCGCCGTCACCGAGGAGAAAAAAGCCGCCACGCAAATCGCCCCGCGCCTCTACGACCTCACCACCCTCCAGCGCGAGGCCAACAACCGCCTCGGCCTCTCCGCGCGCCGCACGCTCCAAATCGCGCAGGCGCTCTACGAGAAGCACAAAATGATCACCTACCCCCGCACCGATTCGCGCGCGCTCCCCGAGGACTACATCCCCACCTGCAAAACCACGCTCCAAGCCCTTGAGGGCAACCTCGCCCCGCACGCCCAAAAAGCCCTCGCCGAGGGTTACGTGCGCCCGAACAAACGCATCTTCAACAACGCGCAAATCTCGGACCACTTTGCGATCATCCCCACCGGCTCCGAATACAAAAATCTCGACGACATGGAGGCCAGGGTCTTCGACATGATTGCCCGCCGCTTCGTCGCCGCCTTCTATCCCGTCGCCGAATACGACGTCACCACGCGCATCAGCACCATCGCGCAAAAGCACAACTTCAAAACCGAGGGCAAAGTCCTCACCAACCCCGGCTGGCTCGCCGTCTACGGCCGCACCAGCATCGACGAGGAAAACGCGTCCACCTCCGACTCCCAATCCAAAATCCAAAATCCAAAATCCAAAATCGCGCCCCCTCTCCCCGCGCTCACGCCTTCGGATAATAACCAGGCCAAAACGATTTCCACACAACTCCACGCCGAAGCCACCAAGCCGCCCCCGCGCTACACCGAGGCCACGCTCCTCTCCGCGATGGAAAGCGCCGGCAAACTCGTTGACGACGAGGACATGGCCGACGCAATGAAAGAACGCGGCCTCGGCACCCCCGCCACCCGCGCCGACACGATCGACGGCCTCATTTACCAAAAATACATGGAACGCAACGGCCGCGAACTCTCCCCCACCCCGAAAGCCGAGGGCCTCCTTGAGTTTCTCTCCGTCGTCGGCGCCGAGGCGCTCACCAAACCCGACATGACCGGCGAGTGGGAATACAAGCTCCGCCTCATGGAGCACAACAATTACACACGCGACAAATTCATGCGCGAAATCGTCGATGTCACCAAGGGCGTCGTCGAACGCACAAAAAACTTCGAGGAGGACGAAACCACCGCGCGTGTCACCGACATCATCTCCCCGACCGACAACCAGCCGATGAAAGAAACGCTCCGCGCCTACAAGTCGCAGGACGGCGCGCTCGCCATCTACAAAGTCATCACCGGCCGCAAAATCGAGGAGGACGAAATCCGCCAGCTCGTCGCCGCCGGCGAAATCGGCCCGCTCGACGGCTTTGTTTCGCCCCGCACCGGCAACCGCTTCCCGTCGAAACTCCGCATCATCGACGACCCGAAAAACGAAGGCCAAAAAAAGGTCGAGCTCGATTTCGGCAACAAAGTCGATCTCTCCGCGCTCACGCCCGTCTGGACCGACCCGAAAACCGGCGAAGAACTCTGCGAAGCGCCCACCAACTACATCCTCCGACGCCGCAACGAAAAAGCCGACGGCGGCTGGGAGCAGACCTTCTCGGTCGGACGCCTCATGTGCCAAAAGCCCATCGAACTCGACCAAGCCATCAAGCTCGTCACCGAAGGCAAAACCGACCTCATCCAAGCCTTCATATCGAAACGCGGACGCCCCTTCGACGCGTATCTCCTGCGCAAAGGCGCGCGCATTGCATGGGAGTTCCCGCCCCGCGCCCCTAAAGTCGGCAAGGACGGCAAACCCGTGGCCCGCAAAACCAAGGCTGCGCCCGACCTCACCAAGGCGACCAAAATCGGCGACAGCAAGGCGCACGAAGGCGGCACGCTCTACGAGACGGCGGACAGCTACATCGTGGCCAAACCCGGCGCGAACGACGAACCCCGCATCGTGTTTGAGTGCAAAAAGAGCATCTGCCAAAAAGACATCGCCCTTAACGACGTTCAGCAAATGCTCGCCGACGGCAAAAGCCCCTTAATTGAGGGTTTCGTAAGCAAGCGCGGCAGCCAGTTCAACGCCTATCTGGTATTGTCCAAGGACAAGAAAAAAGCCGATTTCGAGTTCCCGCCGCGGTGATGCGCAAATCGCAAAACCGGGGCGAAGAAACCCCGTCCGTTTTTTAAAGCCCCCTTTGGGGAGAAACAGTGTTTCTTTTTTGCGTCACCGAGGGCCGCGTTTTTACGCGGCTCTCTTGTTTTGCGGACAGCCCTTTAAGCCAGTGCAAAAACCCCATTGGAAAAGCCCTAAACCGGGAGTTCATCGAAACGGGGAAAAAAAAGAACTCCCTGTTGCCAAGGAGTTTAAATGGCGGGATGGACGGGACTCGAACCCGCGGCCTTCTGCGTGACAGGCAGACGCTCTAACCAACTGAGCTACCACCCCAAAAAGTGGGAAAGGTCGCAAAAGCTACGTTCCGCGGCAGTCATGTCAAGCGTCTGTTTTTACCCTTGTCGAAAAAAGTTTTCCGCGCATATCAATCTTCCGTTCCACGCGGTGGTAGCTCAGCTGGATAGAGCATCGGTTTTCTAAACCGACGGTCGTGGGTTCGAGTCCCGCCCACCGTGCCATTTTTTATTTCTCCGCACCTCAGCCAATTTTTTATCATGGTCAAAATCACCGGCGAATACCAAGGCGAGCTCCATTGCGTCGCAAAACATGAACAGTCGGGCAACACGCTCGTCACCGACGCCCCGCGCGACAACAACGGCCGCGGCGAGGCGTTCTCACCCACGGATCTCGCCGCCACCGCGCTGGGCACCTGCATGCTCACCATCATGGCCATGGCCGCGCGCAAGCATGGCGTCGAATTGAAGGGCACGCGCTTCGAGGTCGTGAAGGAAATGTCCACGAACCTGCCCCGCCGCATCGCCTCCGTGGACACAAAATTCTGGGTGCCGTTCCGCAAAGACGCGCTGCCCGGGGGCACGCTTGAGCGCGCCGCGGAAAGCTGCCCCGTTCATCAGAGCTTGCATCCGGATATCAAAAAACAAATCACGTTTTATTGGGCCGAATAACATCCGGCGGAAAAACGAACCTCATGACGCGCTGCCTGATCACCGCCGGCCCCACCCGGGAGCACATCGATCCGGTGCGCTACCTGAGCAACGGCTCCAGCGGGCGCATGGGCTATGAAATCGCGGCCGCGGCCGCGGCGCTCGGCTGGGAGGTCGATCTGGTTAGCGGCCCCGTTTCGCTCGACACTCCCAAGGGCGTGCGCGTGACGCGCGTGGTGTCGGCAGCGGAGATGTTTGCCGCATGCGAACCGCTTTTCACCGGATGCGATGTGTTCATCGCGGTCGCGGCGGTCTGCGATTACAAACCGCGCGTGGTTTCCGCCGAGAAGACAAAAAAAACGATGGACGAAAGCGCGGGCATGACGCTCGAATTGGTGCGCACCGTTGATATTTTGAAAACGCTCGCGGCGCGAAAAACAGCGAGTCAATGCGTGGTCGGGTTTGCGGCGGAGACGCGCGATGTCGAAATTTATGCGCGAAAAAAACTCGCCGAAAAAAATCTCGATTGGATTGTCGCCAACGACGTCGGAAAACCCGGCATCGGCATGGATGCGGCGGATAACGCGGTCATCATGATTTCACGTGATGGCGCGCGGTTTGAGTTTGGCCCCGCGCCAAAACGCGATGTGGCCGGGTTTATTTTGACGCGGCTTGAACATTAAAAGCCGCGCTCCCTTGCGGGGTTGGCGCGGCTGGTATGGAGAAAAAATGTTTGCGACTTTGCCCGGGCTCACCCCGCGTTTGATTTGCGAGCGATGAGCGAGTCGGCTGAAAAGGCGCCTCCACCGCTGATCACCAACGCAAACGAGGCGAGCATAAGCACGAGGGCATATTCCATTCCGTTGTTCGCGAGAAAGAACGCGCTGTTGTGCACCGTGTAAATGGCGGTCGCCATGATGATGGTCGTCACAAGGCCAAAGAAGCGCGTGGCGAGGCCGAGCAGGATGGCGACACCGCCAAAAAACTCGCCGCCCGCCGCAAGCGAGGCCCACAAAATTCCGGGCTTCATGTGAAGCGTGCCCTCCAAAAAGCCCGCCGTGCCCTGCAGTCCATGCCCGCCCCAGGCGCCGAAAAGCTTTTGGGCTCCGTGCGCAAGAAACACGCCGCCCGCGGCGAGACGAATGGGCAGGGCCGCCCAGTTGGACGAATTGGTCGAGAAGACTTTTCGAATGAGTTTGTTCATAATGTGGTGTTTGGATGAAATAATTAATTTAATATTAAAGTATTATTAGGGCCGGCATCCCCTCTTGCGGAGAGTCGAGCTTCTCAGTCCGCCGTATTTTGGAGGCCGATCTTTTTGCAGATTTCCGCGAGCATGGTTTGCTCGCCGGGAGTGAGGACCGAGAATTCCCTGCCGACCGAGGCGGCGATTTTCGGGAAAAGGCCGGCGATGTATTTGGAGCCCTGGGGCGTGAGGCTGACGCGGATGCGCCGCCGGTCAGTGGCCTCGCGCGTGCGCCTCACATGCCCATCCCGCTCCAGATTGTCGACCACCATGGTGAGATTTCCCGCGCTCTTGAGAACCTTGGCGGCGATTTCGGACTGGATCATCGGCCCCTTGTGGTGAAGCGCCTCAAGAACGCCGAACTGCGCAATGGTCAAACCGGCGGGCAAAACCGTGTGGACACGCGCGGTCACGGTCTCGGCGGCGCGCACGAGCTTCACATAGGCTCGGAGTGCGTTTTTTTCCGCGTTGGCTGTTTTGCGTCGGGTGGTCATGGCTCGTCGGTTGTTTTTTATTGTTCAACATCAAAGCGCTTATTATTTTAATGTCGAATTAGTTTCGGGCTTCCGGGCCATTTTAACAGGGTTGTTACAAGCAACGCGAGCCGGCGCGCGGCCGCCACTCTGGATTTGCCAAACGGGCGGCATGTCTGTGATTTGGGCGCAAATCAAAACACCAACTTCAACCCACACGACTCCAAGCCATGCAACGCACTCTCGTCAAAGACGCCCACAATTCCACCGAACCTCGCGACTCGATCCTGCTCCAGGGATGGGTGCGCACGAGGCGGGATTCAAAAACATTTTCGTTCGTGGAGCTCAACGATGGCTCGTGCCTCAAGGGCATGCAGATTATCGTGCAAAACACGCTGCCGGATTATGAGGCGCTCATGCACAAGGCGGGCACCGGCGCATCGATTTCCGTGGGCGGCAAACTCGTCGCCTCGCAAGGCGCGGGTCAAAAGTGGGAGGTGCTGGCGGACACATTCGAAATCATCGGCGAGGCGGATGCCTCGTATCCGCTGCAGAAGAAGGGGCACACACTTGAGTTTTTGCGGGAGATCGCGCACCTGCGCCCGCGCTCGAATCTTTTCGGCGCGGTGTTTCGCGTGCGCAGCCGGCTCGCCTATGCGATTCATCAATTCTTTCAGGAACGCGGCTATTTTTACGTGCACACACCGATCATCACGGCGAGCGATTGCGAGGGCGCGGGTGAGATGTTTAGGGTCTCAACACTCGACGCGGACAAACCGCCGCGCGCGGAGGACGGAAGCGTTGATTTCGCGAGTGATTTTTTTGCAAGGCAGAGTTTTCTGACCGTGTCGGGGCAACTGGAGGCGGAGACATTTGCGTGCGCGCTGTCGAATGTCTACACGTTCGGGCCGACGTTTCGCGCGGAGAACTCGAACACCTCGCGGCACGCGGCGGAGTTTTGGATGATCGAGCCGGAGTCGGCGTTCCTCGATCTTTTCGGCAACATGGACCTGGCGGAATCGTTCGTGAAATACCTCGTGGCCGACGCTCGCGAGCATTGCGCGGCGGACCTGGAGTTTTTCGGCAAGTTCGTGGACAAGGAACTGAATGCGCGGCTCGACTTCGTGCTGCAGCGGCCGTTCCAGCGGTGCAGCTACACGGAGGCGATTGAGATTTTGGAAAAGAGCGGCCGCAAGTGGGAGCATCCCGTGAAATGGGGCGACAACATGCAATCGGAGCACGAGCGTTTTCTCGCCGAGGAGCATTTCAAGTGCCCGGTGACGGTTTACGACTACCCGAAAACACTGAAGCCATTTTACATGCGCGTGAACGATGATGGCAAAACGGTGCGCGCGATGGATGTGCTCGTGCCGGGCATCGGCGAAATCATCGGCGGCAGCCAGCGCGAGGAACGGCTCAATGTGCTTCGCGAAAACATGGCCGCGCACGGACTCGCCGAGAAGGATTACTGGTGGTATCTCGACCTGCGCAAATACGGCACGGTGCCGCACAGCGGTTTCGGAATGGGCTTCGAACGCATGCTGATGTTCGTGACGGGCGTCGCCAACATTCGCGACGTGATCCCGTTCGCGCGCACGCCGGGCAGCGCTGATTTTTAAACCTTTTTCAGCCGTGCCAGCGTCGCGCCCCAGCCGCCGCTGGTTTCATCGCCGAGGCGAAAACTTTCCACGCACGGATGTTTGCGCAAATGCGCGCGCACCGTTTCGCGCAGCGCGCCCGTGCCTTTGCCGTGTATAATGCGCACGGTGCGAATGTCGCGATCAAGGCAGGCATCTATGTAGGCGTCGATCACCCGCGCGGTTTCGCGCGGCAGAAATGTGTGCAGGTCAAGTTCGCCATTAATCGGGATTTGCACCGGCTCGGCCCCGGCGGATTCGTGCGTGGCTGAACCATCGCGCGTGTCGCGGTTGTCGCTCACGGTTAGATTCCGCCGCCGTCCGCGGCCTGTTCGCCTGCGTCAGGTTGTTTCTTTGCCGGCGGAGCGTCATCAGGAGTTTCGGGAGCGGATGCCTCCGCCGCCGGCTCGGATTCTTGCGCGGCATCGGCGTCCGCCTCGGATTCAACACCATGGGCAAGCGCGTCAGATTCCGCGGTGCCTCCGATGTATTCATCCTCATAGGGATCGACCTCATAATCGTCCTCGATTTCGAGGTCGTCGGCATTTTCGGTTTCGTCGGACTCGGACGCGCCGCCATCATCCGGGGCATCTTCGCCCCCGGTTGCGGCGGCGGTTGTCGCGGCACCGGCGGCTTCATCATAAACGCTCGTGTCTTCGGGCGTGGTTGTGGCGGAGTCCGCCTTCATGCGTTTTTTGGCGGGCGCGGGCTCTTCCTCAAGCGCGCGCTTGATCTGGTCCTCGACTCCCTCGCGGGCGCGCTTGAAATCGCGCAGCGACTTGCCCAGTCCGCGCGCGAGTTCGGGCATGCGTTTGCCGCCGAACAGAACCAGTATCAGCACGAAGATGAGAAGCATCTCCGGGCCGCCTACATCGAGAAACGCAAGGACTGGTGTTAAATTGGGCATGGTTAGGTAAAATGGAAACATGGCATTCATGTCGGGCGCTTGTAACGAAAAACAAATGCCCGGTTCGCGAAGTGCCGGGAAAATCAGCCCACGTCAACCTCGACAACAAAACTTTGCGTCTGGCCCGGCATGACCCAGTGCATGCCCACGCCATGCGTCGGCGCATTCGGCGGCCCCATCCACGGCTCGACGCAGAAGTAGGGCGCCTTGTCATCGAGAGTCCATGTCACAAAAAGCGCGTCGGGCTCGGGCACTTTGCCCGTGCCGAGTTTCACGCTGATCCGCCCCGGTTGTTTTTTGGGGCCAAACGTCACCGTGTTGCCTGTCAGCGCGGTGTGAAACGTGTCGAGCAGCATCGGGTTCGCCATCGATTCCTCCGCCTTGAACTTGGGGCCGGGCTCGATGAGTTTTCCATCCGTGAAATTCTGCTTCATCGTTTTTCCAGCGGGAATGCGAATCGCATAATCCTCGCGCTCGAGCCCCTCGTTCCAGGGGAGCGTAAAATAGAAATGGTGCCCGGCGCTCCATGGAAGCGGCTGCGTGTCGAGGTTGCGCAGCGTGTATTCGCAGGAAAGCTTGAGCGGCTCGAATCGATAGGTGACGACAAACTCGTAGTCGAACGGATAGCTCGCGCGGTTTTCGTCATCAAGGATGAGCTGCGCGGCGAATCCGCGCTCATCGCAACGCAGCACGTCAAATTTGCCCTGGCGCGCGATGCCGTGGATGGGCATTGGCCGGCGCACGCCATCGGCGGCCTTCCAGAAATGGATGTCGCCGCTCTCAAAAGTGCGCCCGCAAAACGGAAAGAGCACGGGATTGCCGCCCTTCACGACCGCGAAGTCCTTGAGGTCGTTCATCTCGGGCCAGTAAAGCACGTCGCGCACCGTGCCGTCGCCAAGGGTAACGTGCCAGTTCATGAGGCGCGCGCCCATTTCGGGCATGCCGAGAAACGTCGAGTTGCCAACCTGCCAGCGCGTGAGTTCTTTGCCGAGATAGGGGACTTTTTCCATGGGCGTATTTGTTACGCCCCCGGCACGACGGCTGGCAAAATATTTCTGTAAAAAAAACCTTTCTGTCCGACCACAAATATGCGGCACGGGGCTTGCGTTGTGCTGCGCGGCCACACAACATCCGCGGCACGTTCATGCTTCGCACCCTGCTCACAGCTCTCCTCGCAACACTGGCGCTCGCAACCGCCTGCCCCGCGCTCACAAACCGGTCGTCGAAACCCGCGACGCCCGCGACGAGATCCCAGCCGGTCGCCACACCCGCCGCCGACGGCGGAAAAATTCGCGCGATGGTGATCGAGGTTCGGGACGTGATCGACGCACCGGTGCTCTACATATTGCGCCGCGGACTCAAGGAGGCCGAGGAAAACAAAACCCAAGTCGTCGTGCTCAACATGAAAACGCCCGGCGGCGCGGCCGGTGTTGCGATGGAAATGATGGAGGCGCTGTCAAAGTTTTCCGGCGAAACAATCACCTACGTGAACGACGAGGCCATCTCCGCGGGCGCGTTTATTTCCGCCGCGACGGACGAAATCTGGTTCGCTCCCGGCGGCGTCATCGGCGCGGCCGCCGCCGTCAACTCCGACGGGCAGGACATTCCCGAGACGATGCGCCTCAAGATAAACAGTTTCTTCCGCGCCAAAATCCGCGCCGCAACGGAGGCGCATTCCTATCGCGGCGAAGTCATCTCGGCGATGATCGACAAGGACTACGAGCTCATCATCGACGGACAAACCCTCAAGGCCAGGGGCGAGCTCCTCTCGCTCACCGCCACCGAGGCGATGAAACGCTACGGCAATCCGTCCGAGCCGCTTCTCGGCGCGGGCATCGCCAAGAGCATCGAGGACCTGCTCCAGCAAAAATACGGCTCGTCCAATTTCAGCATCACCCACCTCGAAGTCACCTGGTCGGAGCGCCTCGCGCAATGGCTCAGCATGGTCAAGCCGCTCCTCCTCGGCCTTGGAATGCTCGCGCTGTTCATCGAATTCAAAACACCCGGCTTTGGTTTCTTCGGCATCGCGGGAATTGTGCTCCTGGCGGTTGTGTTTCTCAGCAGCTATGCCGCGGGACTTTCCGGATACGAACCCATGATCGTGTTTTTGATCGGCTTTGCGCTTGTTATATTTGAACTGATCTTTTTTCCCGGAGTCATTGTGCCCATGGTCACCGGCCTGCTCATGATGATGGGCTCGCTTGTTTGGGCCATGGCCGACTTCTGGCCGGGCGACCCGATCTCGGTCGCGTGGACAACCGACGCGCTCGTCGCCCCGCTCGTCAATCTCGGCATCGGCCTTGCCATCGGCGGCGTCCTGATTCTCGCGCTTTTGCGCTACATGCCCAAAAGCTGGTTCTGGGACCGCATCGAACTTGCCAGCGAAATCTCAGGGGCCGCGCAAATCGCCGGCCTTGATCCCGAGGCCGCCGGCGTGCTCGGCGCGCTCGTGGGCCGGCGCGCGCGAGTCACCACGCCGCTGCGCCCGTTTGGGCAAATCGAAATTGACGGAAAAATCTACGAGGCGCGGCTCCCGCTAGGCTCCGCCGAACGCGACACCGCCGTCATCGTGCGCGGACACAATGACTTTTCGCTCGATGTTGAATCCGTCGATAAACCAGGGGGAGGCAACGCATGACGCTCATCGTCACCCTCTTTCTAATCGGATTGGTTTGCCTGTGCTTTGAAGTCATCACGCCCGGGGGAATACTCGGCGCGATCGGCGGCATCTTCATGCTCATCGGCTGCGTGCTCGTCTGGAGCACCTATGGCGCGACCGCCGGCCTGACCGCAATTGTCTCCGTGCTCATTCTGGCCGGCATTCTTGTTTACATCGAAATCTTCGTGCTTCCAAAAACGCGCATTGGCCGCGGCATTTTTAACAACGCGGCAATCACAGGCGCGAGCCAGCCCCCGCCCGCCAGCGAGAAGGATGTCGTCGGTCGCGAATGCGTCGCCCTCACCACGCTCGCCCCCACCGGCTATGTGCTCCTCGACGGCAAACGCTACGAGGCGCGCAGCCTCAGCGGCTACATCGAAAAAGACGCGACCCTGGTCGTTTCCTCACTCGACACTTTCACACTGCAAGTAACCAAAAAATAAACACACACAATGCAATCCATCGGTATTCCCATCCTCATTGTCCTGATCGTAATTGGCATCATCCTGATCGCCATTATCGGCTCATTCTTCTCCGTGTGGCTGCGCGCCCTCCTTGCCAAGGCGCCCGTCAAAATGTTCGGCGACCTCGTCGCCATGCGCCTGCGCCGCGTGCCCTACGCGCTCATTGTTGACGCCCGCATCACTGCCAAGAAGGCCGAAATCGAGATTCCCGTTTCCGACATCGAGGCGCACTACCTCGCGGGCGGCAACGTCGTCCCCACTGTGCAGGCTCTCATTGCCGCGCAAAAGGCCAACATCAAGCTCGACTGGCGCCGCGCCTGCGCCATCGACCTCGCAACCAAGGGCTCCGGCAAATCCGTCGTCGAAGCCGTGCGCACTTCCGTTGACCCCAAGGTCATCGACTGCCCCAATCCCGACCAGGGCCGCGTCACCATCGACGGCGTCGCCAAGGACGGCATTCAGGTGAAAGTCCGCGCGCGCGTGACCGTGCGCACCAACCTCGACCGCTTCGTCGGCGGCGCGAAGGAGGAGACGATCATCGCCCGCGTCGGCGAGGGCATCGTCAACACCATCGGCTCGGCGGAATCCTACAAGGCCGTGCTCGAATCGCCCGACTCCATTTCCAAAAACGTGCTCGCCCGCGGTCTCGACGTCGGCACCGCGTTCGAAATCCTCTCCATCGACATCGCCGACGTGGACATTGGCGAAAACATCGGCGCCAAGCTTCAGGAGGCGCAGGCCATGGCCAATAAATCCATCGCGCAAGCGCAGGCCGAAATCCGCCGCGCCGCCGCCGTCGCGCTCGAACAGGAAATGAAAGCCAAAGTGCAGGAGATGCAGGCCAAGGTCGTCGAGGCGCAAGCCGAAGTCCCGCTCGCCATGGCCGACGCCTTCCGCAAAGGCAACCTCGGCGTGATGGACTACTACCGCATGCAAAACGTCCAAGCCGACACCGACATGCGCTCCACCATCGCGAAACCCGAACAGAAGAAGTGATCGAATTTTGGATTTTGGATTTTCGATTTTGGATTGCGCGCTTCCGCGCGATGCCAAAATCGAAACAGGAGCGTAAATTCTCCAATCCAAAATCCAGAATCGAAAATCCAAAATACCCACATGCTCGACTGGCTCCTTAAAAATCCGCAGATCGTAATCTTCCTCCTTTTCGGTGTGATCGCGCTCTTTGGACGCGTTGCGCAGATGCAGAAAGAGGCAAAGGAAAAACGCGAACGCCAGATGCGCTCCGGCAGGCAGCCGCCGGAGCAGTCGCGCTCGCGCGATGATGTCGCGGAGGAAGCCGAGCGCACGCGCCGGCTTCAGGAGGAAATCCGGCGCAAAATCCTCGCCCGCATGGACCGCGCCCAACCCCCGCAATCCATGCCGCAAGACTCGGCGCCGCCCCTCTTCCCGCAAGAGAGGCAACCCGCCGCAACCAGACCGCCGCCCATTCCCTCCGCGCCCGCCCAACCGGCATTCAGCGAATCGGCCGGCGCCTATCAATCCGCGATGGACAGGCTCGCGGAAATGCAGGCAACCTCCGCCGCCGCCAGCGCAAACATGGAGGAGATTTCCGCATCGCAGGAAACAAACCGCGTCACATCGCCGGCGGTCAGCGAGGCACTCGCCTCCCTGCGCGACACAAACTCCCTGCGCAAGGCCTTCATCCTCCGCGATATTTTGGACAAACCCGTAGGGCTGAGGTGAGGAAGCCGGGGGCGGACGGCTGGCCTCACGCAATTTTTTAGCACCCGCCGCGCGCGCCCTGCCCCGCCGGTGTTTTTCGCACCATACGCAGCATCGACTCGTCGGGGTTGAGCCGCGCCACATCCGCGAGATCGACCCACGCCAGTTCCTTCGACTCGCTCGTTATCACAAGCGGCTCGTCCGGATCGCCCTCGACCAGAAAACGCACATCGTAATGCCAGTGCTCCGGCTCCGCGCCGCGGCCGGGAATGCGATGCCGGTCCACGTCGAAAATTTTCACCGCGCCGTCCGCGTCCGTGACGAGTTGCAATTTTGACAGCCCCGATTCCTCGCGCGCCTCGCGCATCGCGACCGAGGCAAGGTCAAGCTCGCCGTCGGCGTGCCCGCCAAGCTGCAACCACATGCCGAGCTTGCGGTGATGGGTGAGCAAGGTGCGTCGCCTCGCCGCATCCACAATCCACGCCGAGCCGGTCAAATGGCCAATGAGCAACGAGCGCTCCGCGCAATTCTCGCGCGTCTCGACAAACCGGATCATGTCAGCCGCCATCGCAGCCTCGTGCGCGTCGATTCCAGTGGACGCATGGGCTCCGAGCATTTTCAAAATCGGCGCGCGCTTCATCGTCAGCTTTTTTTGTCGTTGGTCCAAAGACTCTCCGCCTCGAACGCCGGCGCGTTTGCAATCAGCGGCCAGATTTCATCGGCCGAGTTTGCCACCGAATAAAGCGTGCTCATTCCCGGACGCTTGAAATTTTCCCGCACCATGCGCTCAAAGAAGCGGAGCAGGTCGTCATAAAATCCGTCCTGGTTAAAAATCACGACGGGCTTTTGCGACAGGTTCAAGTAGCGCTCCGTGAGCACCTCGCTCAGCTCCTCCAGCGTGCCGATGCCGCCGGGCAGCGCGAGAAACGCATCCGCGCGCCCGGCCATGATGCGTTTGCGCTCGCGCATCGTCTTCACAACCACGAGCTCGTCGGCCTCGCGATAGGCGAGTTCGCGCTCGATCATAAAATCCGGAATGATGCCGACGACGCGCCCGCCGTCACCCTTCACCGCGCGCGCCACCGAGCCCATGAGCCCGGCGTTGCCGCCTCCATAAATCAAATCCCATCCCTCGGCCGCCATCGCATGCCCGATTTGCCCGGCGGCGGCATAATACTTCGGGTCAAGTTTTGTGCTCGAGGCGCAATACACACAGAGGAGTTTGGACATGGCGTCGGACATGCTTGCGAAGGAAACCCGCCGGCGGCGCGCCCCGCAAATCAAAATATGTAGCCAAGCGTCGTCGTGATGCGCTGGAAGTAACGAAGGTCGCTTGCGAGCAATTTGTTGTATTCCAGCTCAACGCGCGTGGTGATGTTGAATGTGTTCGTTATTTTCCCCGTCAGCCCCGCGTTAAAATTGTATTTCTGGTCATTGGTGTCGTTGGTGTTCAGCACGGCGACAAAATCCTGCGTCAGGGAAAACCGCCGGTTGATAGTCCAGCTTACGTCCTGAAATACATTTATCACCGCCGAGGTGTCAGTGGGAGTTTTGGCGGCGCCACTACTCGGGCTCATGTATTCCCTGTGTCGCATGGCCGCGTCCAGGCCCGAGGCGATCACGAGCTGCTTGCCCGAAAGCACATTGTAACCCATGCCAACGCCCTGCTCCACATCGCTGCCAACAAGCGTTATCCGGTTTCGATCATAGCGGGTGTTGCTCTGGAAAAAGAGCCGGCCCGAAAGCGTGCGGCGGAAACGGAGGTTGGATGAAATCGAATCGGCGGTGCGCTCGTCATTCGTTTCTCCATAGGTGTAGCGATTCAGGAAACGCGTTTCCGTCTTGGGCGTGCGCCGGTTGTTTTCAGTGCGCAAATAGATGTCCAGCTTGTCAACGCGCCCGGTCTGGCTGGTCAGCCCGAACTCGATGCGATTGACCCAGCCGGTATCGTCAACCTTGGTGCTGCGAGTTTTTTTTGCCGCGTTACGCATGTCCCTGAAATCGATGGCGTCGAATTTGGCCGCCGTCTTGTCGATTTTCGGTTTCTTTTTGGCTGTTTCCGCCGCCTTCTTTGCGTCCTCCGCGGCCTTGGCCTCGGCGAGGCGTTTTTCCTCGGCGGCCTTGGCGGCAAGCGCAGCCTGCTGCTCGGGCGTCAACTCAACCTCCACACTGGCCTTGGTCGTCGGCACTATGATTTCGCCGAGAATGTCCGACTTGAACGTGATCATGCCGTCAAGGTTCTTGATGAGTTTGCCCTTGAGCTTGTCGCCGTTTGCCAGAGTCAGGATGTCCGCGCGCACGACCGCGCCCGTTGTGCAAAACAGGACGGCAAAAATGGCCAGCATGCGCGAAAAAGAAACCATGTCGTTCGTGTGACAATGCTTCGAGGTGAATGTTTGAAAAATCTCCACGTCTTGGAAGCAACGTCAAGCGCGACGGCTGAAATATTTGCGCGCGCACAAACCCAAAGCATCTCGCGCCGAATACACAAGCGCGCCTCCGGCGAACTTGAAGCTTGAAGAGGGCGGACGATTCCGCGCACTTTTGACGCTCATCAACATCCTTTCAACGACAACAAACACACTCACCCACTATGGCAGGTCTCGGAAAATTCCTTAAACAAGCACAGAAAATGCAGCGCCAAATGGAGTCGCTCCAGGCGCAGCTCGAAGCGAAGGAACTCGATTTCACGCACGGCGGGGGCGCGATCAAAATCAAGGTCAACGGCGCGGGCAAATTTCTCGCGCTCGATCTCGACCCCGAATTCCTGAAGGAGGACGCCAAGTTCGTCGCCGACACAATCCTCGCCGCCGTGCAAGACGCCGCCAAGCAGGCAAAGGATTTTAACGACGAGGAGGTGAAAAAAATCACCGCCGCAATCCAGATGCCCGGAATGATGTAATGCCGCGCCGCCGCCGCTCGCCGCGGCCGACGGGTTCACCAGCGCAAAGCGCGTGTCATGACTCCCGCATTTGAAAAATTGCAAAGGCAGCTCAAGCAACTGCCCGGGCTCGGATTCCGGTCGGCGGAACGGATTGCGCTGCACCTGCTCGTTGAAAAACCGGGGCAACTGCCCGGGCTCGTGGGCGCGCTCGAGGAGGCCTCGCGCTCGGTAAGGCGCTGCGCGCGTTGCGGCAATCTCGCCGAGGGTGCCGGCGACGAGGCGCTGTGTCCGATCTGCGCCGACGACCGCCGCGACCATTCAGTGGTGTGCGTGGTCGAGCATGTTCCCGACCTCGTGGCGATGGAGCGCTCGGGCGCGTATCGCGGTGTGTATCACGTGCTCCACGGGAAACTCTCGCCAATCTCCGGCGTGGGCCCCAAGCAACTCAATTTCGCGCCGCTGCTTGAGCGCGTAAAAAACGGCGAGGCGCGCGAACTGATCCTGGCATTGTCAAACGATGTCGAGGGCGAGGCGACGTGCCACTACATCACGCAGCATTTGCCCGCGACCGATGGCGCGGAAACCGTAAAAACAACACGCATCGGTTTTGGCCTGCCAAGCGGCGGCGGCGTTTTGTATGCGGACTCGATAACGCTCAAAAGCGCGCTCGAAGGCCGTCGCGAGTATTTGTGAACCCGCCCCGCCCGGGTTTTTGGGCGTTAGGCGGATGGTTTTTTCTCCGCGGGGTCCTCCCTGAAATGCCCCTTTTCAGCGGCACGCACAAACCCCTCCGTCACACTTTTTAAGCCCTCCCAGCGCCTGCGGATGTTTTTTGCCTCGGCCAGGCTCACCTGCAAATCGGCCGACGCGCTCGCGATTTCATACAACATGTCGGCGAATTCCTGCACAATCGCGTTGGTTGCGGGAATGAGATTCGTCCCCTGCCCCTGGGGAAGCGTCGGGGCGTTTTTAATGAAAAACCCGCCCGCCTGCTCACACACCCATTGCGCGATGCGCATGTCGCCATGCGGCGCGGATTGACTGCGCGTCGCCGCCAAAAGCTGCGCCACACGATCCAGCGGATTATTTGACGAATTGGTGTTCGCCCCTTGCGGCACGGTCTCCGTCCAACGATAAATCAATGAAAGCGACAGCCCCATGTCTGCGGCAATCTGCTTGGCACTCGTTGTTTTCAGGATTTCTTTGAGGACTTCGTAGGACTGCATGGAAATTATGTAAAAATGAGATTTTTGCAAGATTGGGCAACATTTGAGTCATCTCAAACGTAAATTTTTTATAATAGGTCAAAATGTGCGCGTATTTTGCCCCAAAGTGCGCGCCGATTTCTCACTTTTGGCGTGCGTCCTCTTTTTACAATCGATAGCTTCAGTTACTTTTTTTCATGAACATCCACGAATACCAAGCAAAAGCCCTTTTTGAAAAGTTCGGCGTTTACGTTCCCAAAGGCGTCGCCGCCAAATCCGCCGCCGAGTTTGACTCCGCGCTCGCCCAGCTTCCCGAGGGCAAAATCGTCGTCAAATCGCAAATCCACGCCGGCGGCCGCGGCAAAGGCACCTTCACCGACGGCTTCAAGGGCGGCGTAAAACTCTGCCAGTCGCGCGCCGAGGCGAAGGAAATCGCCGGCAAAATGCTCGGCAACACACTCGTCACCCTCCAAACCGGCCCCGCCGGACGCAAGGTGCAGACCGTTTATTTCACCGGCGCCGACTCCATCAAAAAGGAATACTACCTCGCCATCCTCCTCGACCGCGCCACCTCGCGCCCCGTCATCGTCGCCTCCACCGAGGGCGGCATGGAAATCGAAAAAGTCGCGCACGAAACGCCCGACAAAATCTTCAAGGTCTTCATCGACCCCGCCTACGGCCTCGCCGACTACCAAGTGCGCGAACTCTGCTTCGGCCTCGGCTTCAACCCCGCCGAAATGAAAAACGCCTCCAAGCTCATCCGCCAGCTCTACACGATGTTCTGGGAGTGCGACGCCTCGATGGTCGAGATCAACCCCCTCATCAGCACGCCCTCCGACGAAGTTTACCCGCTCGACGCCAAAGTCTCCTTCGACGACAACTCCCTCTACCGCCACCCCGAGATCACCGCCCTGCGCGACCTCAACGAGGAGGACCCCAAGGAAATCAAGGCCTCCGAGCACAACCTCAGCTACATCGCGCTCGACGGCAACATCGCCTGCCTCGTCAACGGCGCCGGCCTCGCCATGAGCACGATGGACATCATCAAGCACTACGGCGGCAACCCCGCCAACTTCCTCGACGTCGGCGGCGGCGCCTCCAAGGAGCAAGTCATGGCCGCCTTCGAAATCATCCTCACCGACCCGAACGTGAAAGGCATCCTCGTGAACATCTTCGGCGGCATCATGGACTGCGACGTCATCGCGCACGGCGTGGTCGCCGCGGCCAGGGAAATCGGCCTCAAGCTCCCGCTCGTCGTCCGCCTCGAAGGCAACAACGCCGACGCCGGCAAGGCCACCCTCGCCGCCTCCGGCCTCACCATCACCTCCGGCACCACCATGGCCGACGCCGCCCAAAAGATCGTCGCCCTCGTATCCGGGAAATAACCACGCGCCGCCATGCTTAAAATCTCCGACATCGCCTTCACCGGCACACCCGTCACCGACATGAAAGCGGCCCGCGCCTTTTACGAAGGCGTGCTCGGCCTCGCCCCCTCCCACGTCTTCGAGTGGGACGGCAAATCGTGGATCGAATACGACATCGGCCCCGGCAAAAACACGCTCGCCATCACCGACAGCGCGCCCGACTGGAAACCCTCCGCCGCCGGCACCGTGGTCGCGCTCGAAGTCGCCGACTTCGACGCCGCCATCGCGCACCTCAAGGCGAACAACGTCACCATCCACGGCGAGCCCTTCGAAACGCCCGTCTGCCGCATGGCGCACATCGCCGATCCCTCCGGCAACACCATCACCCTCCACCACTGCAAAAAAGGACATCACTGATATTAAATGCGGAATTCGGAATACGGGGTGTGGAAATAAAAAACACGCACACGAATCCACGCCTCCGCGCACCGCATTTCACCATTCACACTTCACCCTTCACTCTTTCCAAAAATGGCTATCCTCATCAAACCCGACACCAAAATCCTCATCCAAGGCATCACTGGCTCCTTCGGCGGAAAACACGCCAAGCTCTCGATCGACTACGGCACGCAAGTCGTCGCCGGCGTCACACCCGGCAAAGGCGGGCAAGTCTTCGAGCACAACGGCCACAAAGTGCCCGTCTTCAACACCGTCGCCGAGGCCGCGGCTAAAACCGGCGCGACCGTCTCCGCGGTGTTCGTGCCGCCGCCCTTCGCGGCCGACGCCATCCTCGAATGCGCCGACGCCGGGCTCGACCTCGTCGTCGTCATCACCGAAGGCATTCCAATCAAGGACATGGTCCGCGTTAAACGCGCCATCGCCGGAAAGAAAACCCGCCTCGTCGGCCCCAACTGTCCCGGCCTTGTCTGCCCCGGCCCCGGCGAGCAATCGCACGGCGGCTGCCGCATCGGCATCGCCCCCGGCTACATCAACAAACAAGGCCACGTCGGCGTCGTCTCCCGCTCCGGCACCCTCACCTACGAGGCGGTTTACCAGCTCACCGAAAAAAACATCGGCCAAAGCACGACCGTCGGCATCGGCGGCGACCCGGTCAACGGCACCTCGCATCTCGACGTCATCAAAATGTTCGCCGCCGACCCCGACACGCACGGCATCATCATGATCGGTGAAATCGGCGGCAACGCCGAAGTCGAGGCCGCCCGCTGGATCAAGGCCAACTGCGACAAACCCGTCGCCGGCTTCATCGCCGGGGCGACCGCGCCCGCCGGACGCCGCATGGG
This sequence comes from Ereboglobus sp. PH5-5, assembly GCF_029504805.1. Taxonomy (NCBI): domain Bacteria; kingdom Pseudomonadati; phylum Verrucomicrobiota; class Opitutia; order Opitutales; family Opitutaceae; genus Ereboglobus; species Ereboglobus sp. PH5-5. Next base: position 40,818 of record NZ_JAQFIT010000004.1, read on the forward strand.
CCACGCCGGCGCGATTGTCGGCGGAGCCGAGGACACCGCCGCGGCCAAGATCGCGGTCTTCAAGGAATGCGGCATCGAAGTCGCGGAAACCCCCAGCGACATGGCCGACGCCCTCCTCCGCGCCGCCAAGGCAAAGGGAGTGACGCTGAGCTGACGCGCAACTCTCAAGAACAACCACTCACCAAACCCGGAACGCTTTTGTGCTTCCGGTTTTTTTGCGTCGCCCCCGCGCGCAATTCACCTCACATTCCGCCCCATTGTTTTCAATTCAGCACTCCCGATTTCACATCCCATGAACCGACGCCAAGCCCTCAAAACCATAGCGACAACCGGCGCACTCGCCGCGCTTTCCCGCGTGATGCCCTCCGCCCGAGCCGGCGCGGCATCTGAAAATTCAAACCCGAAACCCGACATGTCCCCCGCCCTCCGCCACTCCGTCTGCGCCTGGTGTTACATCAAAAAAATTCCGCTTCCCGAATTCGCCCCCGCCGCAAAAAAAGTCGGCATCGAATCCATCGAGCTCCTCAACCCCGACCAATGGCCCGTCGTCCAAAAACACGGTCTCGCGTGCGCCGTCGCCAACGGCCCAAAATCCAGCTCGATCAAGCGCGGCTTCAACCGTCGCGAACACCACTCCAACCTCGTTCCCGATTTCCTCGCGCGCATCAAGGAATGCGCCGCCGCCGGCATCCCCAACCTCATCTGTTTCTCCGGAAACCGCGACGGACAATCCGACGAGGAGGGTCTCGAAATCTGCGCCGAGGGCTTGAAAAAAATCGTCTCCGCCGCCGAGAAGGCGCGCATCACGATCATCATGGAGCTCCTCAACAGCAAGGTGAACCACAAGGACTACCAATGCGATCACACCGCCTGGGGCGTTGAGCTGGTCAAGCGCGTCGGCTCCGAGCGCTTCAAGCTCCTCTACGACATCTATCACATGCAAATCATGGAGGGCGACGTGATCCGCAACATCCGCGAAAACGCGCAATACATCGCCCACTACCACACCGCCGGAAATCCCGGCCGCAACGAGTTCGAGCCAACCGATACGCAAGAACTCAACTACCCCGCCATCATGCGCGCCATCCGCGACACCGGCTACCGCGGCTACATCGGCCAGGAGTTTCTCCCCAAGCGCGATCCGTTAACATCCCTCGCCGCCGCGGTGAAAATTTGCACCGTGTAATAAAACAACTCCGCGCTCGCGCCCATTAATTCTCCATTAATAACCAATAGTTCATTCCACCAAACACATCATGAAAAAAATCCTCATCCTCCTTTGCGCCATGACTCTCGCCGCCGTGCACACAAACGCCGCCGAAAAAAACATCGGCCTCCAAATGTATTCCCTTCGCACCGAGATCGCCAAGGACTTCAGCAACATCGACACCATCATCGCCGCCATCGCCAAGGCCGGTTACAAATACGTCGAAACCGCCAACTACAGCGGCGACGGCAAGATATACGGCATGGAGCCCGCCGTCTTCGCCGAAAAACTCCGCGCCCACGGCCTCCACGCGCTCTCCTGCCACGTCCAAAAACGTTTCAAAAAGACGCCCACCCGCGCCGAGCTCGACGAAGCACTCCCGTGGTGGGACAAGTGCATCGCCGACCACAAGGCCGCCGGCATGAAATACGTCATCATGCCCTCCATGCCCCGTCTCACCAAGGTCGAGGACATCCAGGCCTTCTGCGAATACCTCAACAAAATCGGCGACAAGTGCAACGCCGCCGGGCTCAAGTTCGGCTACCACAACCACGCCTTCGAATTCGAAACCAAGCTCCCCGGCAAGCTCACCAAGTATGAATACATGCTCCAAAACACCGACCCCGGAAAAGTCTTTTTCGAAATGGACGTCTACTGGACGGTCATGGGTCGCTTTTCCCCCGTCGAACTTTTTAAGAAATACCCGGGCCGCTTTCTCGTCCTGCACATCAAGGACCAAAAGGAACTCGGCCAAAGCGGCATGGTCGGCTTCGAGGCCATATTCAAGAACATCGGCGCCTCCGGCGCCAAATACCTGATTGTGGAAGTTGAAAAATACAACATGCCCCCCATCGAGTCCGTCACCGCCAGCCTCAAATACCTCAACGACGCCCCCTACGTTAAGGCCGACTACTCAAAGTAATTAAAACCCGCCCCGGGAACGCTTCGGCGTTCCCGGCTCCACGTTTCTTATTTGCCACAACAAAAACCCACGCGGAACATATTCCCCGCATCCACCACCCACAATCTCCCGCATTTTCAGCCCTTCAGTCCTTCAGCCTTTCAGCCCTTCCCTTCCACCATGACCCGACGCCAAGCAATCAAAACCATCGCCGCCACCGGCGCTCTCACCGCCCTCTCCCGCATCGCGCCGCAAGCCCGCGCCGCCACCACCCTTCCCACCCGGAATTCCTTCCACCACTCCGTATGCCCCGGCCCCTACCTCAAGAAAAACGCGGATGATAAACGCCCCGGACGCCTGCCGCTGCCCGAGTTTGCCCAAGCCGCGAAAAAACTCGGCATCGAGTCCATCGAGCTCACCGGCCCCGAACAATGGCCCGTCATCCAAAAAGCCGGACTCACCTGCGCCGTCTCAACCTTCCCCAGAAAAGTCACCTCGTTGATGCGCGGACTCAATCGCCGCGAGCATCACATCGAAATCGTTCCGGCCTACCTCCAGCGCATCCGCGAATGCGCCGATGCCGGCATTCCCAACCTCATCTGTTTCTCCGGACGCCGCGATGGACAATCCGACGAGGAGGGCCTTGAAATCTGCGCCGAGGGTTTGAAAAAAATACTTCCCGCCGCCGAAAAGGCCCGCGTCACACTCATCATGGAGCTGCTCAACAGCAGGACCAAGGGACACGTTGACTATCAATGCGACCACACCGCCTGGGGCGTCGAGCTGGTCAAGCGCGTGGGCTCCGAGCGCTTCAAGCTCCTCTACGATATTTACCACATGCAAATGATGGAGGGTAACATCATCCAAACCATCCGCGAAAACCACCAATACATCGCCCACTACCACACCGCCGGAAATCCCGGTCGCAACGAATTCGAGCCCGGCGACATGCAGGAACTCAACTATCCGGCCATCATGCGCGCCATCCACGACACCGGTTTCCGCGGCTACGTCGGTCAGGAGTTCTCCCCCAAGCGCGACCCGCTCACCTCCCTCGCCGCCGCAGTAAAAATTTGCACGGTGTAAATTGCTCGGAGAAAGTGAATATCCTTTTGAGATACATACTATTCATAGCACCAATTCTCACTGGATTTTTGATTGGGTTGTTTTTTGCCGACATTCTTGAAAATGGACATTATGACAATTCAACCATTGATCTCCTAATCAACATCTTACATTTGCCTGCCTCTATATTATTTTGTGCATGCGTGATATGTGGAATTGGGCCGAATGGAGATGCTGGATGGATAATGCTTCCCTTATGCATGATTGCCCAATGGACAATCACAGGAGTTTTAATCGCGATAATTTTATTACGACACCACAAGAAGAAAAAGAGCACAAACGCATGACCAAATCCGCCAACACGCCTGACCGCGCCACTGCCTCCGCCATTTCGCACACTGCGCGCGTGCTCGATTCCCTCCGTCCCGGGCTCCACGCCGACACCGCGCTCCGCAATTATTTCGCCTACTGGCACCGCCTCGGTCCGCGCGAAAAACGCGCCATCAGCCGCGCCACCTTCGCCTATTTTCGATGGTTCGGCTGGCTCGACCGCAAGGATTCTCCGCAAAAACAAATCGCCGGGGCCCTTGATCTCCAATCCCGCTTCGACAACAACCCCGCGTCGATCAAAACCGAGGCCATCGCCGCGCGCGCCATTCCCGAATGGTCGCGTGACGAGGTCGCATGGCCCGCCGAAACCCTCCGGCTTCTCCAGCACGATCCCGTCCTCTGGCTCCGCGCAAAAACATCCGGCATCGACACGCTCGCCGCGCAACTCGGCGACTGCGAGCCCGCCTCAAACACGCCCGTTCCCGCGCCCGACGCGCTTCGTTACACCGGCAGGCAGGATCTTTTCCGCACACCGCAATTTCACGAGGGCCTTTTCGAAATCCAGGACCTCGCATCACAACTCACCGGTCACGCCTGCGCGCCAAAACCCGGCCAAACTTGGTGGGACGCCTGCGCTGGCGAAGGCGGCAAGACGCTCCACCTCGCCGAGCTCATGCAAAACAAGGGCATGCTCTGGGCGAGCGACCGCTCCTTCCGGCGCCTGCAATCACTCAAGCGCCGCGCCGCGCGCGCAAAGGTTTTTAACTACCGCGCCGCCGCGTGGGACGGCTCCGCCAAGCTTCCCACCAAGGCCAAGTTCGACGGCATCCTGCTCGACGCCCCTTGCAGCGGACTCGGCACCTGGCAGCGCAACCCGCACGCGCGCTGGACAACCACGCCCGACGACGTCCGCGAACTCGCCGCCGTGCAAACGCAGCTCCTCGCCAATGTCGCGGGTTCGCTGAAACCGGGCGGACGCCTCATCTACGCCGTCTGCACGCTCACGCGCAGCGAAACGACCGCCGTCGCCGACGCCTTCACCACCGCGCACGCCGATTTTGAGCCCGCGTCCGTTTTTGCCGCCTCCGGAAATCCGTCCGCGCAAACCACCCTCTGGCCGCACGAGCACGACTGCAACGGCATGTTCATCGCCGCATGGCGAAGGAAATAATTTTCCCCGCGCGTTCCCCAAAACACCGGCATCCTTCGCACGCATCCACGCGCATTTCCACAAAGTGTGTTATGTGATTGCGCCGGATTAAAACAGAATCGTTTAATTGCGCCACAATGAGCCGGGAAGGCAAAATCACGTCCGATGAAAAACGTCCGCTGGCAGGATCGCTTCTGCTGGCGCATCCGTCGTTGAACGACGGCATTTTCAGGCGCTCCGTGATTCTGCTCCCCGCGCACGATGAAAACGGCTCCATGGGCATCGTGCTCAATCACCCGCTGCGCAAACGCATGGCGGACATCAGCAACGACCTGGCGTTCAGCCCGCTGGCCGATGTGCCCGTTTACCAGGGCGGCCCGGTGGCGAGCGACAAGCTGCTCATCTGCGCATGGCGCATGCACCCGCAAGGGCTGGGATTTCAACTGATGTTCGGCATCGAGCCGGACAACGCGATCAAGCTCCGCGAGGAACAGGGCATGGAATTGCGCGCGTATTACGGTTACGCGGGCTGGTCGGCCGGACAACTGGAAGGCGAGTTGCGGCGCGACACCTGGGTTGTCACTCCGCTCCTGCCGCACCTGCTGGTCAACGAGGACGGCGGCGAATACGACGAGAGCATGTGGCGAAAAATCCTTGGCGACATGGGCGACGAATGGCGTCTCGCCGCCGGCGAGCCCGACGACCCCGCGTTGAATTGAACACGCGGGGGGACGCCGCTTGCGCCGCCCCGCGCGAACGCAACATGTCCTCACTTGCCGGCTGCCACCAAGTGCGTCGAAAGAAACGCGGCGATCTCGTTCATGAGTTCCTCATTGGAAAATCCGCGCAATCCATGACCCGCGTCCTGAACCCGCCGCAATACCGTTGGAACGCCGGCCGACTTCAAGGCGTCGTTGAGACGTTCGCTTTGCGAAATGGGCACGCGTGTGTCCTTCGTGCCATGGCAGATTAAAAAGGGCGCGGCTCCCGTGCCCGCATGCGTGACGGGGCTCGCGGCAACCGCCACATCCCGTTTTTCCGCCAGGCTGCCTCCGAGCAGTTTCACGCGGGTGTCGTAAGCAGGCTCCCACATTTCTTTCGCAGTGAAATCCGCGGGGCCATAAAAATCCACCACCGCTTGAACACGACTGGAGGTTTGCAGGTTTTCGCCAACGTCAAATTTCCGAACATGCCCGGTCACTCCGAGCAGGGCTGCGAGGTGCCCGCCCGCCGAGCTTCCCCATGCGGCAAAACGATTGGGATCGAGATTATATTCCCCGGCACGGGAGCGCAGCCAGCGCACCGCCGCCTTGCAGTCCTCGATTTGGGCGGGAAAGGGCGCGGACGAGGTGTAGCGATAATTGATGCTGGCGATTGCGTATCCCCGTTTCGCGAAATCCATCCGCAGGGGAAAGCATGATGTCTTGCTCCCCTTTTCCCAGCCGCCGCCGTGAATCCAAATGATCAGGGGAAACGGTTTTTTCGCGCCGGCATTTTTCGGAACATAGAGATCGAGTGTCTGGCGTTTGCCGCCCCCGGTCACGTAAGGCATGTCTCGATAAGCGGTGACATCGGGCGGTGTCGCGCCAGCCTTTTGCGCGGACAACCCGGCGGGGGCGCATATTCCCGCGATCAATGCCGCGGCGATTACAGGGACGGCTCGTTTCGATTTCATGGGGATCGGGGTAACGCCGATGGTTTACGCGCCCGTGTTACCGCGCGCCGCGACCCAGTCGATGATCATCCTGTCGTTGTCGCCCGCGCGCCAGACGAGGCCCAGGAATTCCTGCGGCAAAATATCGTGCTGCATGAAAAACCGGCGGTCGCCGCCGCAGCAATACATGAGCGATGACGGCAGCTCGCCGCGCAGCTTCGCGCGCGCTTTCGGCATCAGGCGCGGCAGCCATTCAATTCCGTCGACGGCGTCGGTTTTCGCGGGCATCGAGTCCATGTCGAGCACGACCGTCGACGGCTTGCCGCCCTGCGCGTTCAGGAAGTAGTCGCGCCGCACGAGTTCGATGCCGAGCGCGATGTCGTAGCCGGGCTGTCCGTCGTAGTTGTTATGATCCTCCGCGTAGTCATACATGTTTTGCGCCGTGATTCCGCTGGCGGAAAGAAACGCAATCTCATCGCCGGAAAAAAACGCATCCGCTCCGCGCCGGCCCTCCGCGTAGAGCGAAACCGCCTTGTCGTAAATCGCGCGAAATTGTTTGGGGAAGTCGTAGTGTTTCATGGGAGTCTGGATAAATTGTTTACCGAAAAACAAAAGACAAACCAAACGATGCCTCCCTTGTCTTGGATTTTGCCACGGGCGCCGGGTTTGTCAGCCGGCCCGGGACAGATGTGTTGCGGATTTTCGATTCGCGTTTTCAGATTTTGAAAATGCCGCCGCTCCCCACAATCGTCCACCTCGATGCCGATGCGTTTTTCGTGTCGGTAGAGCAGGCGCTTGACCCGACGCTCAAGGGAAAAAAAGTCGCGGTCGGCGGGCGCGAGCGCGGCATCATTTCATCGGCAAGCTACGAGGCGCGGGCATGCGGCGTCTACACGCCGATGCCAACGGCGCGCGCGCTAAATGTCTGCCCCGATTTGATTCTTGTGCGCGGCTGCGGCAGATACGGCGAGTTCTCGCGGCGGCTTTTTGACCTGTGCGAGGAACTCACGCCGCTGGTCGAGCGCCGCTCAATCGACGAGGGTTACATTGACCTGACTCCGTGCGGTTTCAAAACGCGGGAGGCCGTCGTCGCGGCGGTGCGTGGATTGCAAAAAAAAATCACCGACACGATTGATGTGCCGGTGTCGTTCGGCCTGGCGACAAACAAGCTCGTCTCGGCCCTTGCGAGCAAACTTTACAAACCGCGCGGTTTCATCGTCGTGGACCCGGGCGACGAGGCGGCGTTTGTCGCGCCTCTCGCCATCGGCAAGCTGCCGGGCATCGGCCCGAAGACGGAAAAGGCGCTCAAGGAGCAGGGCATCGCGCGCGTATCCGACGTGCTGGCCCTGCCGGAGGGACGGTTGCAGGCGATCTTCGGCGACGGATGGCGCGACATGCTCGCGACGTGCCGCGGCGAGGACGACAGTCCGGTCGTCACGGAATTCGAGGACGCGAAATCCTACTCCCAGCAAGAAACCTTCGCGCGCGACATCGGAGATTTTGCCGAGATCGAACGCGTCGCCAAGGGAATGATCGACGCGCTCATGCGCGAGATTCGCGCCGACGGCAAACGCGTGCGAACAATCACCGTGAAGGTGCGCCATCCGAATTTCGAGCAGGCCTCGGCGGGCCACTCGCTGCCGCAATCGACCAACCTGGAGCAACCGTTCTACCCGTGGGTCGCGCCACTGTTGAAACAGGCGTGGCAGAAACGCCGCGCGCCCTTGCGCCTGGTGAGCGTGAAGCTGTCCGGCGTGGACAACGGCCCCGAGCAGATGGATTTGTTCGGGGCGCAAACCGACGAAAAACGCCAGCGCCTCGCCGGAGTCGTCGACGCGCTCAACGCCGCCACGCGCCGCCACGGCACACCGGCTGTGATTCACGGCAGCCAGCTGAAAAAACCGTGACCGCGGGCTTCGCGACGCCGCTTCCGCGCGGCGCTCCCCTCATCAAAACAGCCCCGTAATCCAATCCCACAACTGGTTCATCACAACGGCCATCGTCGCGCCGAGAAACACAAGATAAAACACGCCCGCCACGAGCACCGCGTGCCCCAGCATGACAAACACGCCGTCGCGCCCGATGAGCCCGCTCGCCACAAACATGATCGCCCACGCCGGAAATGTGTTCGAAAACGGCACCGGCAGCGGCAGCAGCAAATACACCCCCGCGAGCAACAACCCGAACACATGAAGCCGCTCGCGCGCCGGCGTGGCGAGGATCACCGCGGCGCGCCCCGGATGCAGCCAGCGCTCAATGCCCTTTGATATTCGCGCCGAAAAACGCACGAGCTTGTCGTGCACCGACGGCGAAAAACGGGCGTTGAGAATTTTTTCCGAGAACCGCGGCTCGCGCCCGCGCAAGAGCGAAATCGCGACCACCACAATCGCGAACCCAAATGGCGCCGACACGGGAATCGGATTGGGAACGGTAAAAAGCAGTGCGAGCAAAATGATGAGCAGCAGCGGCGCATGCGCGCCAAGCACGCCGACCATGTCTCGAAACAACATTGGCTTGCCCGCAAACACATTGTGCAGGTAGGCCAGTTGCTCGGACAACTTGGCGTCCTTCGGAAACGGCGGATGCGGCGCAGCCTGCGGTTGTTCTGCGGATGCCTCGCTCATGCCGTGGCCATCGAATGCGCGCCAAAAAAAAACGCGCGCGCCTGTTGTGTGAGGTGTGTTTTCACGCGTTGCCGCGCGCGACACGCCAGATTGCAAGGCAGCGGTCGAGCAAGGCCGCCAGTTCGCCCAATGGCACCATGTTGGGACCGTCGCTGATCGCCTCGTCGGGATTCGGATGCGTTTCGAGGAACAGTCCGTCCGCGCCGGCGGCGAGCGCCGCGAGCGCAAGCGGCCGCACAAACTCGCGCTGCCCCCCGCTTTTGCCCCCGCCGGCGCCGGGCAGCTGCACGCTGTGCGTGGCGTCAAAAATCGCGGGCAGCCCGTTGGCCTTCATGATCGCAAACGAGCGCATGTCCACGACGAGGTTTTGATAACCGAATGTCGTGCCGCGCTCCGTCTGCCAGATTTCGCGCCCGGGATGTTGCGCGCTTTTTTCGCCGCGCAGCTTTGCAACCACATGAGCCATTTCCTGCGGCGAAAGAAACTGCCCCTTTTTCACATTCACAACGCGCCCCGTTTCGGCGGCGGCTGCGAGCAAGTCGGTCTGGCGGCAGAGAAACGCCGGTATCTGCAACACGTCGCACACCTCCGCCACGGGCCGCGCCTGTTCGCGCTCGTGGATGTCGGTGAGCACGGGAAAACCGTATTCGCGTTTGATGAGCGCGAGCAAACGCAATCCCTCGTCCATGCCGGTGCCTCGCGGACCGGAAATCGACGTGCGGTTGGCCTTGTCGAACGACCCCTTGAACACGATCCGCAAATCGGGCCGCGTCTTTTGCATGCGGGCCAACTCCTCCGCGACCGCGCGGCAAACGCCCTCGCTCTCAAGCGAGCACGGTCCGGCAATGAGCAATAGTTTTTCAGGATCAAAAATCATGACCACAAACCTCGGAGCAACTTGGGAAAAAACGCAAGAGCCGAGCCGCGGCGGTCGCGCGGATGCGCCTTTTCGAGCGTTGGCGACAATCCGCCAACCACCCCGCCCTTCGCACCACTTCGCGGAAAAGCGCGCTACCAGCCGGCGCGCAGCAAGTCGTCAATGTTGTCCGACTCGGCGGTGATGTCCGTGAACAACCATGTCGAAAGGTAACGCTCGCTGCACGAGGGCACGATCACGACGATCAGTTTGCCTTTGTTTTCAGGGCGTTTCGCGACTTCCAGCGCCGCCCAAATCGCCGCTCCCGATGAAATGCCCACGGGGATGCCATCGGTGGTGTTCACCTCCTTCGAGATGGGCGCGGAATCGGTGTCCTTCACGCGAATGATTTCGTCGTAAACTTTTGTGTTGAGCACCGAAGGCACAAACCCCGCGCCCAAACCTTGCAGCTTGTGCGGGCCGGGCTGGCCGCCGGACAAAACAGGCGACGCATCCGGCTCGACCGCGATTATCTTCACGCCGGGTTTGCGCGACTTGAGCGTCTCGCCGATGCCGGTGATCGTGCCGCCGGTGCCGATGCCCGCCACGACAATATCGACCGCGCCATCCGTGTCGCGCCAGATTTCCGCCGCGGTCGTTTTGCGATGAATTTCCGGATTCGATGGATTGGAAAATTGCTGGAGAATCACGCTGTTTGGAATCTTCGACGCGAGCTCCTCTGCCTTTGCAATCGCGCCCTTCATTCCCTTCGGCCCCTCGGTGAGCACCACGCGCGCGCCAAGCACTTTCAACAGCTTGCGGCGTTCGAGCGACATTGTCTCGGGCATCGTGAGAATGAGCTTCAGGCCCTTGGCGGCGGCGACAAACGCGAGCGCGATGCCGGTGTTGCCCGAGGTCGGCTCGATGAGCACGCTGTCCTTGTTGATGCGCCCGCTCTTGAGCGCGTCGTCGATCATCGCAAACCCGATGCGGTCCTTGACGCTGGCAAGCGGATTAAAAAATTCGAGCTTGAGCACGATGTCCGCAAGCGCGCCATGCGCCGCCGCCGTCCGGTTGAGGCGGACGAGCGGAGTGTTTCCAATGGTCTCGGTGATATCGTTGTGTATTTTTTTTGCCATGAGTATGTTTTCCAGAACAGCCGATCATCCTACACTCAAAACGTGATTTGCGCGCGCGTCAGGATCACTTTTTCCCCTTTTTTAAGAACGGTGCCGGTGGGCGCGGCGAGGCCGCTGTCCTTGGGATCGGTCTGGTTGTAGTCGACCGAAAAGCGCACGGCCCTTGTCAGATACCAATTAAGCCCCACGCCCCACGACGACGCCTCCGTGGCGCTTTCCGCGGGGTTGGCGAGAATCGGAAAAACATCGTTGTCGACATCGATGTGATCATAGCGCGCAACCAGCTCGAACGCGCCCCATGTGCCGCGATCCACGCTGAACGGACGCGCGGGAGTGACGCCGTCGTAGCCGGCATTTTCCCCCGTGAGCACCCAGCCCGACGTGACCTGCCAGGCCTTGTTTGTGATTCGCATGGCGTCCTGCCCGGCGCCGGGACGGATGTGCGTCGTGGATGTCACATACTCAGCGAGAAGCCCGAACGGGCCGTAATAATAATACGCCTGCGGCGAAACGCGCCAAATTTCGCCGGTGTGCGTTGGAAGCGACGTGTCGTAATTGCCCGCCCCGTTGTCCGACGCATACATGAAAAGCGTCTGCAGCCCGCTGGTGCGGTATCCGGCGGTGAGGCCCTGCCTGGTATTCTGCCGCCCGTGGCTGCCCGCGATGCCAATGCCGAGCCCCGCAAGCGGCGAGTCTTTTAACGATTTAAACGGATGCGCAAAAATCCGCGCGTAGACATCCTTGTCGTCATCGGAATCCGTGTTGTCCTGATTGCTGCGCCCGTCGCCAACTCCATTAAAAACGCCCACTTGATAATCAAGCGCGCCGCCAAAAAAACTGCCGCCGAGCTGCACGCCGATGTCGCGGCTCGGCGCGATCTGCGCGATAAACGACGGCTCGGTGAGCGCAGCCCACGAGTCGGACTGCAACCGTGCGAGGCCGAAAGGCGCCTTGAATTTACCGATCTTCAATTGAGCGGCGCGGGCGAAATCCACACTCACGTTCGCATCCATCAAAGTGAAAGTGCTGCCGCCGTATTCCGGGACGAACTGGAACCGGAAAATATTGGAAAATTGCCCCTCGAGCATGACACGCGCGCGCCGCAGCACAAAACTGTCGCGCCCCTTCGCGCCGCCGTCGCCATACCAGCGCGAATCGGCCTGCATGAGCCCGCGCAAACGCAGGCGATTGGAATCGTCCGCCGACGCCAGCGTGAACCCCTTGTCGTCCACAATGACCTTCGCCTTTGCCGCGGACTCGGCGGCGGGTTGTGCGGGAGCTGCTTGCGAAGCCGCGGCCGGTTGCGCGGCGACTTGTTGTGTTGCCGCAGCCTCCTCCTTGCGCAATGCCTGCTCGCGCTCTAGCACCTGCAACTTTTGGTCGAGCGCGTTGATCATCGCCCGCAGTTGCTTGATTTCCTCGTCGCGCGAATCCGCGAACGCTTGCGAAGGCCCAAAAACGGCAACTGCAAAAAATGCGAGCGCCAACGCGCACGGCATGCCAAAAACCGATTGTTTTCTGAGGGAGGTAATCATTTTTGTGATAAAACGAACTTAGTTTGATGGGGAATGGTAACGATGTCACAACACCACCCGCAAGCCATCGTGCGCGGGGGCGACGTTTTTCGGCAACTGCGACGCCAACTCTTCGTGACCGACCAGATGCGTAAGATGCGTCAGGTAAGTTTGCGGCGCGCCGATTTGCCGCGCCACGGCGACGGCCTCGGCGGTCGTCATGTGCGAGGGATGCGGACACGGACGCAACCCGTCCAGCACCACCACGCCGGCGCCGCGCGCCAGTTCAATCGCCGCCGCCGGCACCTCCTTGCAATCCGTGTAATAAACAAACTTCCGTCCGCTGCTGCGCTCCGTAAAAACCAGGCCGAGCGTGTTCAGCGCGCCATGGGGCAGCGGCACGCTTTCGATCACTCCTTGAGGCAATTCCATCCTCGCGGGCATTTCCCTTAAATCGAAGGCGGCATAACCAACGGCGGCGGGACGGTCGCCGATTGCATAGGGGAAAATGCTGCGTATCCGCGCCATCCCGTCCTCGCGCGTCGTGTAAACCGGCAGCGCCGTGCCGCCGCGCAAATCACAAAACCTCCGCAAATCATCCATGCCGGCGATGTGGTCGGCGTGGCCGTGCGTAAGGATGAAAAAATCCATCCGGTTGATATTTTCCCTCAGGCACTGCACGCGAAATTCCGGCGACGCGTCCACCTGCACATGCAACCCGTCCATGACCACATGAATGCTTGAGCGCGCGCGCCGGTCTCGCGGATCGTCCGACGCGCAAACCTTGCAATCGCACGCGATCATCGGAACCCCCTGCGAGGTGCCTGTGCCTAGAAAAATGACTTCCATTCGCTCAACGCAGTTCGCCAACCCGAAAACAGTCAAGCCTCCGCGCGACGGCCCGCCCCAAAAAGAATCACGTCACTTTATATTTCAGCAACAGCGTGTCGGACGAAAGCCGCTCGCAATCCAGCAAGGCCAGCTTCACATCCACCGCCTGCGTTGTCAGTGGCACGCCCGCGCCAAAAATCCTCGGCTCCACGGTCAGCCAAACTTCGTCAACAACGCCCGCGGCCAAAAACGCGCCGTAGATTTGTCCGCCTCCGAGCAGCGCGCATCGCGTCTTTCCCCGCGCTTTCAGCCCCGCGATGATTTTTTCCGGCGACTCGCGGGAAAACTCCAGCACGCCTGAAACGCTCTCCCGCGGGTCTGTCGCGCCCGACCGCCGGGTCATGATTATTTGCAGGCGGCCGTCGTCCTTGCGCCCGCGTATTGCCTTTTCGGACACACGAAAGGTCTCCCCGCCCATCACGCTGCAATCAAACCCGCGCAACACCTCGCGAAAATACCGCCGATCCGCCGACGAGGCAAACGTCGCCCCTTTCACATCATGAAAAGTGATGCGCCCGTCCAGCGACTGCGCCGCGATTAAAATGACCCTCAAAGACATGCCCGCAACGCTGCCGCCTCGCGCGCTTTTGCACAAGCGCGCGTTTTCGGAGCCCGCTTTTCGCCGCCAAAAACACTTTTACCTCCCCTCTTGTTTTCCACCGCGTTTTTTCCCAACATGTGCGCAATCATGTTTCAACCGACCAAACTCATCCGCGCCGGACTCCTGCTCGCGGCCGCCATTTTTGCGATCAATTTCGCGCCCGCGCAAAGCCTCAACGTCGAAGTCGCCAACATGCGCCAGGAACTCATCCGCCTCCGCGAGCAGGTCGGCGAACTCCAGCTCGAAGTCGAGTCGCTCCGGCGCGAAGTCAGCGAAACGCGCGCCTCGGCCGCCGCCGGCAAACAAAGCTACGCCACCGTCAACCAGCTCCACGACGCCATCGCCGAGATCAACCGCCTCATCAAGGACTCCGGCGTCGCGACCAAGGCCGACACACTCCGCACCGTCAGCTCGCAAATGGACAAGCTCGTCAAGCAAACCAACGACGCGCTCAACACCATGGCCAAAAACATCAACAGCGGGCGGCGCGGCGGCAACACCGCATCCGCCACCGTGCCCACCTTCTCCGACAACTATCCCAAGGACGGCATCAGCTACACCGTCCAGCCCGGCGACAACCTGAGCGTCATCGCAAGAAAAACCGGCGCCAAGACCGGCGACATCATCAACGCAAACCGCATCGCCGACCCCACCAAACTCATGCCCGGCCAGAAGCTTTTCATTCCCGGCGCCAAGGAACCCGCCCCGCCCTCCCCCGTCGCCCCCGCGGCCAACTAAAACACATTTCGCAACCCAACTCACTTTAACATGGCAGCATCAAAATCACGTTTAGGCCGCGGACTCGGCGGACTCATTGCCAAGGCCGCCCCGAAAAATCCGCCCGCCACAACCGCGGCGGCAAAAACCTCCGCGCCGGCAACCGCCGCGCCCGCCGCGCAACACCAAGGCATTCCCGGCTTCATCGAAATCGCCGTCAGCAGCGTCGTCCCCAGCCCCACGCAAGCCCGCCAGGACATCACGCCAAACGAATTGCAGGAACTCGCCGACAGCATCCGCGCCGAGGGGCTCCTCCAGCCAATCGTCGTGCGCAAGCAAGGCGACAAATACCAGCTCATCGCCGGCGAGCGCCGCTGGCGCGCGTTCCAGGTTCTCAAGCTCAAAACCATTCCCGCGCGACTCACCACCGCGAGCGACACCTCCGCCGCCGTCCTCGGCCTCATCGAAAACCTCCAGCGCGAGGGCCTCAACCCGATCGACGAGGCGCAAGGTTACGCCAGCCTCATTCGCGACTTCAAACTCACCGCGGAAATCGTGGCCGACCGCGTCGGCAAAAAACGCCCCACAATCGCAAACGCGCTCCGGCTCCTCCAACTCGACGCCGAGCTGCAGGGCTATGTCGCCACCAACCGCCTCAGCGTCGGACACGCCAAGGTGCTGCTCGGCGTTGACGACGCCGCGCAACGCTCCCTGCTCGCCCGCCGCGTCATCGCGGAGGCGCTCAACGTCCGCGACACCGAGCTACTCGTTCAAAAACACAAGCACGCCGCCGCCGCGACCGGCAAGGGCTCGGCCGCCGCCAAAAACAAAACCGCGCCCGCCGACGCCGCCACCGTCGCCACCATCGAGCGCAAGCTCACCTCGCATTTCGGCTCGCGCGTCGCCGTCCACCACACAGCCAAAAAAGGAAAAATCGTGATCGAATACGCCGGCAACAGCGACCTCCAGCGCATCCTCGAAAAACTCGGCGTGGAAGCCTGAAAATTAAGAATTAAGATTTGTGAATTAAGAAATTCAAACCCACGCATTCCGACACGCTCCACAGCTGCGGCGCGCGATGACGCGCCCTGATCTCACTTCTTAATTCTCAACTCTTAATTTTATTCCATGCCTGACGCGCCCGACACACTTCTCGAAGCCACGCAGGCATACGGCGCCAAGGTGTTCAAACTGCGCCTGCCCTTTGTCGGCGAACTGCGCAAGTATTCGCTCGCCAAGTTCAAGCGCGACCTGATCGCGGGCGCCACGCTCACGCTTGTTTCAATCCCGCAGGCAATCGGTTTCGCGCTCATACTCGGACTGCCGCCCGGCCCCGTCATCACCTCCGTTGTCATCGGCGGTTTCGTCGGCTCGCTTTTTTTCACGTCACGCTACCACGTTTTCGGCCCCACGAGTTCGATCAGCCTTATCACCGCCGCGACCATCACGACCGTCATCGCCGCGAATCCGGGGCTGGAACTTTCCGCCATCCAGCTCGCCGTGCTGATGGCGTTCATGATCGGTGTGATTCAGTTTCTTGCGGGGCTGTTTCAGTTTGGCGAGGTCACTCGATTCATTTCGCTCGCCGTCGTCGTCGCCTATGGCACCGGCATCGGCCTGCTCCTCATGTCGAGCCAGCTGCATCATCTCTTCGGACTTCCCTCGGCGCGGGGCGGCACCTTCGGCGCCAACATTTGGGGCGTGGTCAAGGGCATCGCCCAGGGGCATGCGTCATGGATTCCGCTCGCCGTGGGACTCGCCACATGGCTCGTCTTTGAAATCCTGAGCCGATTGAAACCCAAATGGCCCGAGGCGCTGTTTGGCCTCGTGATAATGGGTTTCGCCGGCTGGATATTCTCGCGCGCAATGATCATCGTGCCCTTCGCCCTCATCAGCGGCGAGGGCGCGCTCGCCGCTCAACTCCCCGCCTTTGCCGGGCTGCATATTTCCGCGGCGGAGGTTTCCGTCATGCCATCGCTCTTCGGCACCTGCGTCGCCATCGCGATCCTCGGCATGCTCGAGGCCACGTCGATCACCAAGAACCTCGCGGCCAAAAGCGGCCAGTCCGTCGAACCGCGACAGGAACTCGCCGGCATGGGCGCGGCCAACATCGCCTGCGCGCTCTTCAGCGGGGTGCCGGGCTCGTCGTCGTTCGCCCGATCCGCAACCAACTACCAGAGCGGCGCGGCCACGCAGCTGGCCTCCATGTTCAGCAGCGTCATTGTGATCGTCATCGTGCTCTTCATCACGCCCGCGTTCGGATACATCCCCGTCGCCGCGCTTGCCGCGCACCTCATTCGCGTCGGCCTCAAAATGATCAATCCCTCGCAAATCCGCATTGCGTTTCGCTCCACCCGCGCCGACGCGATCGTGTTCGCGCTCACGCTCCTTTCCTGCCTCTTCCTCCAACTCGACACGGCAATCTACATCGGCATCGGCGTTTCGCTCGCGCTCTTCCTTCGCAAGGCCAGCGCCCCCTCGCTCGTCGAATACACCTTCACCGAGGAGGGCGCGCTCACCCAGCTCGAGGAGGGCGAAAAACGGCGCAACGACGCCATCTCCATCGTGCACGTCGAGGGCGAGCTCTTCTTCGGCGCCGCCGACCTCTTTCAGGAGCAAGTGCGCCTCATGTCCGCCGACAGCAACATCCGCGTCGTCATCCTGCGCATGAAAAACGCGCGCCACCTCGACGCCACCTCGGTCATGTCGCTCCTCCAGCTCCACGAGTATCTGCAAAAAACGCACCGCCACCTCATCGTCAGCGGCATCAACCCCGACGTGGAGGACGTCCTGGTTTCGAGCGGCGCAATCAAGGAAATCGGCCGTGAAAACGTCTTTCCCGCCGAGGCCAACCTCACCGCCAGCACCAAGAAGGCGCTTCTGCGCGCCTCGCACCTCCTGCAAACCACTTCCCCCGACCTGCGTCTCTTCTACGACAAGCGCCGCGAGCAACTCAAGGCCGCCGGCACGCCCAACGCCCCCGCAAACGGCTCTTCGCCGACAAGCGATTATTCGATTTAAAATCGCATCAGCGGTTGTTCCACGGCATTCGAGCGAGCAGGATGCCCATCCCGCACGTGTCGGTGATTCCCGCAAAAATCAGCCCCGCGCCAACAAACACCGGCAGCGCAATCCACGCCGGATGGACAAAATACCCAAGCACCGCGCCGATGAACACCAGCGCGCCCGCGGCAATCCGCACCTGCCGCTCCAGCGAAATCGCCTTGCGCCCGCGAACGAGCGGCAGTCCGGCCGACTCCCAAGCCGCAACGCCTCCGTCGAGAACGCAGGTTGCCGCGAATCCGTTCGCCGCCAGTTTTTCAGCCGCCTTCCGCGCCCGTCCTCCTGAGCGACAAATCAACACGCACGTATCCTTGCCCTCGGCAAGTCTCGCGATGATTTCGGCATCCAGTGAGGAAAGCGGACTCAGGATTGAGCCCTCGATATGCGCCTGATCAAATTCGGCGGGCGTGCGCACATCGAGGAGAAGCGATGTTGTCAGTTGGACGTCATTCGGCGCGACGGCCCGCGAGCCGGATGCGCTTGACGCCGAATTGGCGAAAAAAGCTTTCATGGGCCGCAGGGTGAAACTTGGTTGCGATATGTTCAATCAAACCGATGCAAACAAATTATAAAAAAACTCAATACTTTCACCAAATAGCAAAGCTTCGAAATCACATCACCCGTATCAAAATCATATACAACGCGGTGCCGGTGAATATGCTGATGAGCGGATTGCGTTTCCAGAAATGCAGCGCGGCGGTCACGACCACACCCACGACCACTGGGATCGCGCGCGCGATGTCATGCCACTCGACATCCTTCAGGCAATACGCGACGAGAATCACCATTGTCATCGGCGGAATGTAGCGCTGCAGATACGCGATTCCGGGAGAGGGCGGCCGGTTTCGGAAAAATAGAAACGGCACGAGCCGCGTGAAGAGCGTCACCCCGGCGGCCACAAAGGTCGCAATAATGACTTGGGTCATGTTCAGCATGGCTCAACCCGCTTTCTGAAAATCATGATGCCCGCAACCGCCAGCACGAACGCGAGGATAAGCATGTGCCGCGGCCCGGCGATGAGGATCGCGGCAACCGCGCACACGGCGGCGATTAGAAACGGCAGTTTGTTGGCGCAATGTTTCCATTGCTCGACGAGCAACACCGTGAACAACGAGGTGAGCGCAAAATCGACGCCCTCAAAATCAAACGGAATCGCCGCGCCGATGAAGTAGCCCGCCAGCCCGCCGAGAATCCAATAGAGCTGGTCGAGGAGCGTGATGTAGAAATACGTCTTTGGCCGGTCGAGCGACGCGGGCACGTTGACGGTGCTGAGCAATCCGAAAGTTTCGTCCGTGAGCCCGAAAATCAAGTAGGGCGTGTAGGGTTTGGCGCCCTTGAATTTTTCAAGCAGCGAAAACCCGTAAACCATGTGGCGTGAATTGATGAGAAACATGGCGATGGCGATATCGAGATAGCCGGCGCCGGCGGCGAACATGCCGGCGATGGCGTATTGCGCCGCGCCCGCGTAGATCAACACGCTTGTGAGCAGCACGACATACCACGGATACCCGCAATTGTGCACAATCAACCCGAACGCGCAGCCAATCGTGGAATAGCCGAGCAGGATCGGAATGGTGGTTTTTGCGGCAAAGGATTTTTCGGACATTGAGTGAAAACATCCATGTCCTCCAAATCGCGGCGAAAATTCAAACATCAAAATTATTCCGCATCAAAACTCGGAACCGCGAAGCCCGCATGCCGCGATTTTCGATTCTTCAAATATTGCACGTCGCGTTCGCCGTGATGCGCGTGAAAATTTACACATTTTTTCGGTTCGTGACATCCGCGAATGCAGTTTGCCGACGGGCTGAAAACTCCGCTTGTTTTCTTCAAACAAAAAAGCAACTTTTCATGCCGCTTCCCGTCTTGCCGCTATTCGCATTTTTCACACGCATGAATATGCGATCTCATTTTGCGTAATTTATTCCAATGTCCCTCAATCGTTATCTCACTCGTTACAAAGCAGTTATATTTAGCGTCGCGGTCGCCGTGATGTTTACCCTTGCCGGGTGCGGCGGGAAAACCAAACAGGAGGGGGCGACAAAATCGGGAGCCAAGGGAGGCGGCCAAACCCGGGTGCAACCCGTCGAGGTCGCAAAAATCCAACGGCGCGACCTTGTCGAGACGCTCAACCTCGTCGGCTCGCTCGCGGCCAACGAAACCGCGCAAATACGCGCCGAGATCGCCGGCCAGATCCGCGAGGTGCTTTTTGACGAGGGCCAGTTTGTGAAACAGGGACAGTTGCTCGTGAGGGTGGACGACGCCGAACTGCGCGCCCAGCTCGCCCAGTCCGAGGCCAAGCGCGCCCTCGCCTCGCAAAACCTCAAGCGCATCCAGAGCCTCGTCGCCCAGCAACTCATCTCCGAGGCCGACGCCGACCAGGCCCGCTCCGACTTTGACGCCGCAACCGCCGAGGCCGAATACCTGCGCGTGCGCGTCAGCAAAATGGAAATCAAGGCGCCCTTCGACGGCATCGCCGGCGCGCGCACCGTTTCACCGGGCGATTACGTGACCGCGTCGGTCACCGCCACGGCAATCACCACAATCGACGACTTGAGCCGCCTGAAAATCGAGTTTCAAGTGCCCGAGCGCTACAGCTTGCGCGTAAAACCCGGCACTAAATTCCGCGTGCGCGCTCGCACGACCGAGGGCGAGGCGCAGGCGGATGGCGAGGTGTATTTCGCATCGGTCATCATCGACCGCGCCACGCGTTCCACGCAGGTCAAGGGCTACCTCGACCAGATGATCGATGGCCTCCGCCCGGGCATGTTCGTCAATATCGAGCTCGAGCTTTCCACGCACAAAAACGTGCTCGTCGTGCCCGAGGGCGCCATCCTTGTCACCGCGTCCACCGGCCCGCAAATCGTCGTCGTGCGCGAGCGCGGCGGTGAATATTTCGCCGACTTCGTGCCCGTCGAGATCGGCCTGCGCACCCGCGGCCTCGTTGAGATCAACATAATCAAGGAGGGCAACAACAAGGCGCCCGTCGATGAGAGCTCCCGCGTCGTCGCCTCGGGCGTGGGCGCGTTGATTCTTTATCAGGACGGCAGGCTCGATCCCCGTCCGTTGCGCAAGGAATTCACGCTCGGAGGGGACGAACTGTGATCATTTTGGATTTTCGATTTTCGATTTTTGATTGGGAGCGACTGCTCCATGTTGCGAATCCGGAATCGCGCGGTAGCGCGCAATCGAGAATCGAGAATCGAGAATCGAAAATCGAAAATTTAAGCCGCAATCAGCCCGCGTCACCGCATTACCAATGATCATTTCCGACACATCCATCAAGCGCCCGGTCGTCAGCCTGGTCGCCTCAATTTTTGTCGTGCTGCTCGGCGTGCTCAGCTTCGTGAGCCTGCCCGTGCGCGAATACCCGATGACCGACACCGCCGTCATCTCGGTGCGCACAAGTTACCGCGGCGCGTCCGCCGAGGTCGTCGAGACCAAGATCACCGAGCCCATCGAAAAGGAGCTGGCGAGCATCGACGGCATCCGAAACATCCAGTCCACCTCGCAGGAGGAAAGCTCGCGAATCACCATCGAGTTCAACCTGGACCGCAATATAGACGAGGCCGCCAACGACGTGCGCGACCGCATGAGCCGCGCGCGCCGCCGCCTGCCCGACGACATCGACGAGCCGGTCATCACCAAGGCCGACCCCGACGCCACGCCCGTCATCACGCTCTCCTTCAACTCCGACCGCTATTCGCGCCTCGAGCTCGTCGAGCTCGTCGAGCAGCTCGCCATCCAGCGCATCCAGACCGTGCCCGGCGTCGGCTCCGTGACCGTGCGCGGCCCGCGTTTCGCGATGCGCATGTGGATTGATTCCGACCGGCTCGCCGCCTACGAGCTCACCGTCGCCGATGTGGAGGCGGCGCTGCGCGCGCAAAACGTCGAGGTGCCCAGCGGACGCATCGAGTCGAGCGCGCGCGAGTTCCCCCTGCGCATGGAGGGCCGCATGCAGGAGGTCGTGGATTTTGAGAACCTCGTCCTCGTCACGCGCGGCGATTACCAGGTCAAGTTTTCCGACATCGGCCGCGTCGAGCTCGGCCCCGAGGACTACCGCTCCGAGACTTATTTCAAGGGGCACCTGACCGTGAGCGTCGCCGTCGTGCGCCAGCCCAACGCCAATCTGCTCGACGTCGTCAACGGCGTGAAGGCCGTGATCCCCGCCGTGCGCACCGACCTGCCGCCCGGCGTGAACGTGCAGGTGGCGTTCGACAACTCCACCTTTGTCGAGCGCTCCGTGAAGGAGGTTTACAAGACGATCCTCGAGGCCTCCGCGCTCGTCATCCTGATCATCTTCCTCTTCCTGCGAAACTGGCGCGCCACGCTCGTGCCCCTCGTCGCGATTCCCGTCTCGATCATCGGCACGTTCACCGTGATGTCCATCCTAGGCTTCTCGATCAACATCCTCACGCTGCTCGCGCTCGTGCTGGCGGTCGGCCTCGTGGTGGACGACGCCATCGTGGTGCTTGAAAATATTTACCGGCGCATGGAGCACGGGGAGAACGCGATCCACGCGGCGATCTTCGGCACGCGCCAGGTGGCGTTCGCCGTCATCGCCACCACGCTCACACTCGCCGCGGTGTTCCTGCCCGTCGCGTTCCAGTCCGGCCAGACGGGGCGTTTGTTTTACGAGTTCGGCATCACGCTCGCCGTCGCCGTGCTCGTGTCGGCGTTCGTCGCGCTCACGCTAACGCCCATGCTTTGCTCGCGGGTGCTGCACCCCGTGAAAGTCGTCAACGGCGTCAAGAAACACGGCTGGCTCTACGACAAAACCGAGCCGTTCTTCGTCTGGTTCAACAAATGCTACGAGCGGCTCCTGCGCGTTGCCACGAACAACAAGACGCTCGTGCTCCTCGCCGCGCTCGCCTTCTCCTGCGCGGGATTCTGGCTTTACACAAAACTCCAGCGCGAACTCACGCCCGCCGAGGATCGCGGCGTGTTCACCGCGCGGCTCATTTCCCCTGTCGGCTCCACCGCCGAATACCTGCGCCTCTACTCCTACGACATGGAGCAAATGGTCCTCAAGGTTCCCGAAATCGACCGCACCTATCACCGCACGGGCGACGGCGGGCGCGCGTGGATCTACACCACGCTCGTGCCCTGGGAGGATCGCAAACGCAAGACGCAGGATGTCAGCGCCGACCTGCGCCGGCAGTTCGCCCGCGAAGTCACCGGCGGCCAGGCCATCGTCAGCGCCGTGCGCTCCTTTGGCGGCGGGCGCGGCGCGGCGGGCGTGACCATGGTTCTGCTCGGGAGCGAATTCAACGAGCTGCAACGCCTCGGCGCGCTGTTCGTGAAGGACATGCTGGAAAGCGGGCATTTTGTGCAGCCGCGCGTGGACCCCTCGCCGACCAAACCCCAGCTCCAGTTGCGCATTGACCGCGCCAAGGCGGCCGACATGCGCGTGAAAGTGAGCGACATCGCGACGACGCTCGAATCGCTCCTCGGCAGCCGCCGTGTCACCGAATTCCAGCGCGGCAACCAGCAGTATTACGTTGTTGTGCAAATCGAGGACGCCAAGCGCGCCACGCCCTCCGACCTCGCGCGCCTCTATGTGCGCTCGACCGAGGGCAACCTTGTCCAGTTGAGCAACCTCGTCAGCTGGACCGAGGACACCGTCGCGGAAAGCTACCGCCACTTCGACCGCATGCGCTCGGTGGTCATATCCTCTCAACTCTCCCCGGGCTTCACAATCGGCGACGCGGTTGATTACCTCAACGCAAGGGGCGTCGATCTCCTCACGCCCGGCTACACCATCGCGTGGGACGGCGAGACGCGCGAATACATCGAGAGCGGAAACGACACCTACATGCTCTTCGGCCTCGCGCTCCTGTTCACGTTCCTGATTCTCGCCGCGCAATTCGAGTCGTGGATCCACCCCATCACAATCTTCAGCGGCGTCGTGCTCGCCATCGCGGGCGGGCTGATGGTGCTCTGGTCAACGCGCTTCTGGTTCGCCACCCCGATGACGGACAACCTCTTCTCGCGCTTCGGCCTCATCATGTTGATCGGCCTCGTGGCGAAAAACGGCATTCTCATCGTCGAGTTCGCCAACCAGCTCCAGATTGAGGGCAAGGACGCGTTCACGGCGGCGTTCCAATCGGCCACGATCCGCTTTCGCCCGATTCTGATGACCTCGATCGCAACGATCCTCGGCGCGGTGCCGATCGCGTTTGCGACCGGCGCGGGCGCGGAGACGCGCAACCCGATGGGCATCGTGGTCGTGGGCGGGCTTACGCTTTCGACGGTGATCACGCTCTTCGTGATTCCCGTGCTCTACATTTTGCTGGATCGCATCTGCGTGAAAGTCACCGGCAAATCGAGCGCCTACGGCCTCAAGCGAGCCGAGGAAATCGACCGCGAAACCCGCTCGCTCGAGTCCGGCGTCCACGAGTTCGAGCACGCCGACAAGCAGTAAACCCAAAAGCGAAAGCATGTTTTCGTTTTTGAACAAGGGGGCGCAACACACGCCCCTTCTTGTCGATTGATGCGACCTTGCACAAACGCGGCGCTTGTGAAATGAACGCCTGTTTTCAAATGACCGATTCTGGCGACACACCTGATGCAAAACCAACCGGCCCGGCCGGCGATCCTCGGCCCAAAACCGTGGTGCTGCAGCAATATGCGGGCATCGGCGACCTGATCTGGCACATTCCCTATTTTCGCGAAATCGCGCGGCAAAGCCGCGGTGGCAAGGTATCCGTCATCTCCCAGCCATCCTCGCTCGCGCGCGAAATCCTGTCCGTCGAACCGTGGCTTGACGAGGTGATCTATTATGATCACCGCCGCCGCAAAAACGACCGCGCAACCAAGCGCAAACATGGCGGACTCTCCGGCATGTGGAAAATGGCGCGCGAACTTCGTGAGCGGCACTTTGACCGAGCAATGCTTTTCACGCACAGGCCGAATCGAGCCATCATCGCCTGGCTCGCCCGCATCCCGCGACGCACTGCCTATGGTTTCGGCTGGCTGCAGCGCCTCTTTCTCAACGAAGGCCCATACATCAAACCCTACAAGGGGCCGTCGCTCGAAGTATATAAAAACGCCACCGCATTTGCCGTCGCGCATGGCGTGTGCGACGGACCGATCGTGCCGCGCATGACCATCCCCAACGAACTGGTGGAAAAGGCGCGCGAAGTCGTCGCGCGACTGCCGCGGACATTCTACGCATTCTCAATCGGAACATCGGAACCCGACAAACAATGGGGCAAGGACAACTTTGCCGCGCTCGCCACTGAGATCGCCAGGCGCGGCCAGGGTGTGCTGCTCTCCGGCGGACCAAATGAGGATGCCTTTGCGCGCGCAATTATCGAAGCCGTGCCGGAAACGCTTCGCGGAAACATCATGCAACTCACGCATGCGCCCATTTTGGAAAGCGCCGCGGCATTGAGTTTGGCGCGCGCATGCATCGGCAACGACACAGGCGCCGTCAACATGGCCGCCGCCTGTGGGCGTCCGGCAATTGTCGTGCTCGGCGCCCGCAAACGGATCGACCACGATCCCTTGGTGCGCATGCTCGCCGCGCCAACGGTGGCGGACATTTCGGTGGCCGACGTTCTCGCACAAATGGAAAAACTTGAATCGGAACAAACCAAGTGACCTCCCCCGCAACCAACACCCGGCCAGATGCCGCGCCCGGCTCGGTCTGCATCGTCCGGCTCTCGGCGCTGGGTGATGTCGTAATGGTCGCGCCGCTGATAAAAATGATCCGTCGCGAATGGCCATCGACGTCAATCACATGGATCATCGGCAAGGCCGCCCACCCCGCCGTGGCCTCGCTGGAGCGATTGGGCGTCGAGTTTGTTGTCATCGAAAAACCGCGCGGCATCGGCGACTACCTCGCACTTCGCAGGCAAATGAAGGGACGCTGTTTCGACGCGCTGTTTTGCCTGCAAGCAAGCTGGCGCGCCAATTTCATTTACCCGTGCATTCGCGCGCGCCGCAAAATCGGCCACGGCAAAGGCTCCAGGGACATGCACTCGCTCTTCGTCCGCGAAAGCGTGCCCGAGCCGTCCGAGCCTTCGCATATCGCGGATCGCTTTTTACAATTCGCCGGGGCGCTCGGCGGCAACCTCAACGACGCGGACACCAAAGGTTCGTGGGGATTGGAGCCGCCGCCGGACGCGGTAGTATGGGCGCAAGCCGCGCTCCCGGCCGGACGCTGGCTCGCCGTTTCGCCCTGCTCCAGCAAGGCCGAGCGCGACTGGCCCGCCGAATCCTACGCGGAAGTCGTCAACGCCACATGGCGCGCGCACGGCCTGCCCGCGGTTTTGCTGGGCGGCCCCTCCGCGCGCGATCGCGCCATGGCGGACGCCATCCGCGAAAAACTCTCTCCTGAAACACGCGTGCTCGACCTGACCGGGCAAACAACCGTGCCGCAGCTGCTCGCGGCGCTCAGCCGTTGCGCGGCCCTGCTCGCCCCCGACACTGGCGCGGTGCATATCGCGCGCGCCTTTGCCCGGCCTGTTGTCGGCCTGTATGCGGTGGCTCCCGCGAGCCGCACGGGTCCGTATCGCGCCGCGGAGTTTTGCGTGGACAAGTTCGCCGAGGCCGCGCGCCTCGTGCATGGTCGCGATCCCGAAACCTTGTCGCGAAGCGCGCGCGTGCACGACCCGCGCGCCATGAAGCTCATCACCCCGCAGGAAGTGCTGCGCCAAATTGACCGCGCGCTGGCTCAGGTTTGAACTCGCGCCCGCGCTCCATGCTTCCAAAATAAACACGATAAACTCTGCATCCTCATCCAATACTCACATAAAAATCATGAGAATCTTTGTGGTAAACCTTCCCCACCGCACAGACAAGCGCGCCGAAATACTCGCGCAAGGCGAAAAATACAACCTGCCCCTTGAAATCTTCGATGCAGTGAACGGAAACGCCATTCCCGACGAGGAGATCAAAAAAATCGTTTATGATTACCCGGCCTGTTACATGACCAAGGGCGTCATCGGCTGCTCGCTCAGCCACCTGAAAATATACAAAAAAATGTGCGACGAGAACATCGACCTCGCACTTGTGCTGGAGGACGACGCCCTGCTCACGGACGACCTTCCGCTCATTCTCGGCGAATTGGAGAAAATCGACAAAAACGAAGTTCCGAAAATCTACTTTGTCTCCTCGCAATATTACAAACAGTCATCCGGTCAAAAAATTGCCGGTGGCTACGCCATCCGGGATTACATAGACGGCGGAAACAGCCACGCCTATGTGGTGAACAGAAAGGCGGCCGAGTCGCTCCACGCAAACCTGTGGCCCATCAAGTGGGAGGCCGACAAATGGTATTATTTTCAGGAAATGGGACTGGTTTCGTTTTCCTGCGTCGTCCCCCATGTGGTCGGCGTCGATGGCGTGCCGGAAAAATCCGACCTCTACACCGAGCGCGCGCTGACAAACAGAAAACGCCGCCACTATTTGAACGGATTAAAGCATGTGGTTCGCCGCCGCCGCCGCCTTGTCAAAATACTTTGGAAAATATTCAGAAAACCGTTTGTGAAAAAAAGTTAATGTAGTTTTTACAGTTGCGGAGTTCCGTCGCAGGCAAGCGTAAGATAAAAATCAAAAACAGATTATGACATCCTCCATTCCGTGTTTTCTGGCAATCAATGACGCGTATGTCAGGCACGCCTGTGTCATGATCGCCTCGGCGGCGTGCAATTCCAAATCCCTTCTCAAATTTTATATATTAAACGCCTCGCTGTCCGCCGAATCAAAAAGCGAAATCGAATCAGTCCGGAAAATCCACAACTTCGAGGTTGAATACGTCCGGATAGACAAGCGTCTCATTGAGGACGTGCAGATAAGGGATGAGCATATAACCATCGAGACATGCTACCGTCTTTTGATCCCGACCATATTTCCCGAAATGGAGAAGGCTATATACTTGGACGCGGACATGGTGGTGCGGCACGATCTGGCGGAGTTATGGGCGGAGGATGTCGGGGATTCTTACGCGGGCGTCGTGGAGGATTTCATTCATGTTAAAATAAAAAACTACGACTCCATCTTTCCGTCGCGGCGCTATTTCAACGCCGGTGTTCTCCTGCTCAACCTGCGGAAAATACGGGAGGATATTCCCTTTGCCCGGTTTGTCGCAATTGAAAGCCGCCACCGGGATTCGCTCAGGCACCAGGACCAGGATGTGCTGAACATCGCGCTCGGAAACAATGTCAAATACCTCCCGTTGAAATGGAATGTCACGTTTCTCTACTTCAATCCGCGCCGCAGATTCCCCAAAACACTCGGCTTCACAAAGACGGAAGTCGTCGCGGCCCGGGAGGATCCGGCGATCGTGCACTATATCGGTTCCTTGAAACCATGGCGCGTGCCTTGCGGGTTCATGGCGCCGCCTTATGTGAAGGAGTATTTCAAGTATTTGGACATGGTCACGGGACGAAAAAATTACTCAGAGGCCGTTAAAAAATTCCCCCGCGTGCGCGACTTTTTTTCATACTGGTGGCGGCATCCGTTTTTTTTCATGCGCCCCAAAACCTACGCCCTCATGAGGGCGCGACGGAAGTTTCCCATTGAAAGTGTTTAAAATCCCGGCATATCCGGCATGCCTCCATTGCACATGAATTCAAAAAAAACAATCCGACTGGCTCTCCTCGTTGACGAGTATTTTGGCGCCCTTGGCACCGCCTTTGGCGGCTACGGGTTTCTAGCCCGGCGTTATGTGGCCAAATACCTGCCCTGCGAGGATATTCATGTGGACGTTTTGATACGGCGAAAAAAGAGCCTGCTATTCGCAAAAAAAGATGTCGTTGACGGCGTGAATGTCTGGCATCTTCCCCGCTATGCCTGGCTGGCGAGGCGCTGGTTGAAAAAACAGAACTACGATGTTTATTTGAGCATAGAACTCACATCGGCCTCCGCCCGGATAATGAAGATCGCCCCCGATGGAAAACTGATTCTTTGGATTCAGGATCCCCGGCCCAAAGCCAGGTGGGATGATGAAATCGGCACGATGAGCATGATCAAGGATCCATGTTTTTATGACAGTCGCATCGCGCCACTGGTCAACCGCCTGAACAACGAAAACCGGCTTGTTTGGATTTCGCAAGGACGCTCGCTTGTGCCGCTCGCAAAGGAGCTTTATGAAATCGAACAGGATTTTAATGCGCGCTATCTTCCCAATCCAATCGAAATTGACTGGGACTTCGATCTCGAACGCTGCCCCAAGAAAAACAATATAGTGTTTTTGGGACGTCTGGAGGCTCAAAAAAGAGTCTGGCTCGTCTGCGAGGTGGCGAAGCGGATGCCTCAATATAATTTTTATATACTGGGGCGGTTTTTCCGCCACAGGGAAGAAAACGAGGCGACCGTGGAAAAATACAAGCGCGAGGAAATCCCAAATTTGCACTGGGCCGGTCATTTGGATGGCGACGAAAAAAATGAGCTTCTGCGGACAAGCAAAATTCTCATCAACACCTCCATTTGGGAGGGCATTCCAATCTCGTGGCTGGAGGCCCTGTCCTACGGAACGCTGCTCGTGAGCAACCTCGACAATGAAAATCTGGTCAGCCGTTTCGGCGTCTGCTCGGGACAAAACCTCGGCGACGGCTTTGACGGCATCGACGCCTATGTTTCATCCATTGAAAAAATAATGACCGACGACGCTTTTCGTCATGAACGAGCCGCCGCCGCGATCACCTATGTCAGGGAAACACACAGCGTCGAACGCTTTGTGCGTGACATGAGGGAAGTTGTTTCTTCATCGGCACGTGAACGTGAAGAATCTATTCCGTCCGGTTAGAAGATGTCCGCCTCAGCCCTAAGTCCGCAGTCACGAGCATCCGCCATGACTCCGCCCATGTGCAAAATGGCGCAAATTTATTATATAAAGGCAACGCATTCCTCAATATGACCCAGACCAATCTTCCATTCGTCACGTATGTGATAAACCTGGACCGCTATCCGGAACGGTTTGAGACCATGTCGGAAGCGCTGAAACGGGAGCAAATCCCCTGTGAGCGCATCCAGGCCATTGATGGGCGCACCCGTGTTTTTACCAAGGACGAAATCGACCTCAAGGCATACGAAAAAAACCACGGCAGGCCGCCGGGCATCGGCGTCGCCGCCTGCTACATGAGTCACCTTTCGACCTACAAGGCGCTTCTGAACTCTTCGTATGAGTTCGCCCTGATATTCGAGGACGACATGCTCATCCACCCCGGACTCAGGCAACTGGTAATCGATTCCATCAAGATCAAGGACTCATGGGATGTGTTGCGGTTTGCGGGATTTCACTCTGGCTGTCCGGTGCGCCGGAAGATGATCAACGCCACCCATTCAATGTGCTATAACTTCACATCAAGAACAGGCGGCGGTTGTTATATGATAAATAGAAAGGCGGCAAAAAGTTACCTGGAAAAGATGCTGCCCATCACTGTGCATATCGACCATGAATACCCCAAGTCGTGGAAATACAATCTTCGCATATTTTCCATTTACCCCGCCCCGTGCGTCGATGCCGGATTGCCGACATCCATTGAATACGCGGCCGCTAAAAAGCTAAAAAGGCCGTGGTATAAAAAATTTCCCACCTTGTTTTACAGGGCGAGAATCGCCACGCGCCAAATCTGGCACGGCATCAGCCACGGTTACTGTTTTCCAAGGAAATAAACCCAAGCTCGCGCTTGACAACACGCCAACCAGGCGCATCTCTCAACCACGTTCACCAATGACTCCCTTCGCCAACAACGCTCTCGCCAATCTCGTCGCCCTCGTGGTCGTCGTAGTAGTCGTGCGTTGCGCACGCCGAGAGGGCCGTTGGTAAACACAACCACTTTTGCCCCCTCTGGCGTGATCGCCGGAGGGGGCTTTTTTTGGCTCCGCGACGGTGAAACGAACAGGGGCGGGTTTCTTTCTCCAACCAAATGAAACCAAGCACACCGCTCACCACCATGACCAAAAAGAAATACACAGGCGCCACGCTCCTGACCGCGTTGCTGGAACGCCAGGAAATCCGCCAAATGCCCGGCATCCCCGGCGGCGCAATTCTGCCGTTCTACGACGCGCTCCACACAAGCCCCATCCGGCATATTCTCGCCCGCCACGAGCAGGGCGCCGGCTTCATTGCGCAGGGAATGGCGCGCGTCACCGGCCGCGCCGCGACCTGCGTCGCCACTTCCGGCCCCGGCGCCACCAACCTCATCACCGCCATCGCCGACGCGCGCCTCGACTCGATTCCGCTCGTCGCCATCACCGGCCAGGTCGCGCAATCGCTCATTGGCACCGACGCCTTTCAGGAAGTCGATTTCTACGGGCTCACCGTCCCCATAACAAAACACAATTACCTCGTGCGCAACGTCCGCGAACTTCTCCACATCGTCCCCGAGGCGTTCACACTCGCCGAATCAGGGCGTCCCGGCCCCGTCGTGATCGACGTTCCCAAGGATGTGCAAACCGCTTCCATCGAACTCTCCGATGACGAGCTCCCCGCGCCCGGCGGATGCCGCCCCACCCCGCCGGCAAAGGACGCCGAAATCGACGCGCTCGCGCGCATGCTCGCCAAGGCGCAACGGCCCGTGCTTTACCTCGGCGGCGGCATCATCGCGGCCAATGCCTCCGAACCCGCGCACGAACTCGCCAAACGCCTCGCCTCGCCCGTCGTCAGCACGCTCAACGCCCTCGGCGCAATCCCCGCCGCCAGCCCGCACCACATGGGCATGCTCGGCATGCACGGCACGCGCGCCACCCACACACTCCTTGATGAATGCGACCTGCTCATCGCCATCGGCGCGCGTTTCGACGACCGCGCCACGGGCAAAGTCGCCGAGTTTTGCCCGCGCGCCGCCATCGCGCACATTGACATCGACCGCGCCGAGTTCGGCAAAATCAAGCGCCCGCACCTCTCCATCGAGGCCGACGCCGCCGACGTCCTCCACCGCCTGCTCAACCACTCCGTCTTTCACTCTTCACCAGCCATCATTAACAATTCCAAATGGCTCGCCCGCGCCACCGCGCTCCGCGACGCGCATCCGCTCCGCCATCCCTCGCGCGAAACCGCGCCGTTGCATCCGGTGAACATTTGCCGGTTCCTCGCAAAAACGCTTCCGGGCGATGCGATCATCGCAACCGACGTCGGCCAGCATCAAATGTGGGTTGCGCAAGCCTACCCTTTCCGCTCGCCGCGCACGCTGCTCACCTCCGGCGGACTCGGCACGATGGGCTTTGGCCTGCCAACCGCCATCGGCGCGGCCTTTGCCGCCCCCGGAAAACGCATCGCCTGCGTCAGCGGCGACGGCTCGCTGCTCATGAACATTCAGGAGCTTGCCACGCTCGCCGACCACAACCTGCCCGTTGCCGTTCTTGTTTTTAACAACGCCCACCTCGGCCTCGTGCGCCAGCAGCAGGAGCTTTTTTACGGGCGCCGTTACGAGGCGTCGCGCTTTGAGACCACGCCCGATTTCGCCGCGCTCGCGCGCGCCTTTGGCATTCGCGGGCACAGCATCGCCGCCAACTCAGCCGATCCGCTTGGCGACATCGCCGCCGCGCTCGCCCAGCCCGGCCCCTGCCTGGTCGACATCCCGGTCATCGCCACCGAAAACGTGCTTCCCATGGTTCCTCCCGGCGCTGCCAACAACCAGTCGATCGAGCACGCCGGGGCAATGTAAGCGCCCCCTAAGGGTTGACCTTTTCGCAAACAGCAAACCCATCGTTGAAAACATCCAGTCGCAATTAACATGAACACTTCCACCATCGAACAAACACACATCATCGACCTTCGCGTCCGCAATCATCCCGGAGTCATGTCGCACATCACAGGCCTCTTCGCTCGCCGCGCATTCAACCTCGAGGCGATTCTTTGCGTGCCCGTCTCCGGAAACGACGAAAGCCGCATGCTCCTCCTAGTAAACGACACGCCCAAGCTCGAACAAATCGAGCGCCAGCTCGCCAAGCTCCACGACGTGCTCGCCGTGCGCCAGCGCACCGATCTGCCGTCCGATTATTTCGAGCGCCTTGGAAAAAGCATCTGAGGCAGACGCCTCAATTTCCTCCGCGCGCGACCGCAAGGGCGGAACGGCTTTCCCGTCACAGTTCCAGCGTGAAATCGTGCGCGGGCTCGTCGAGCCACATGTCATACCAGGGCGAGTAAGTTTTGACGGCGACGGTTTTGCGGTCGGCGTTGAAGTGCACAAGCCGGAGGAACCCGCCGCCACCGTAGCCGCGGGACGGCTTCACCCCGCCCTGGTAGTTGGCGAGCAACTGGTGCACCATGCGACCGCCCTTGCCGGGCGTGCTGAGGCGTCCGGCCCCGCCGTGCAACACATGGCCGCTGAAAACAAAACGGATGTTTTCGTGTTGTGATATGAAGCCGTCCCACATCTCGGTCGCGTCGGTCACGCTTCCTGGCGTCGCCGCGAGCGAGTATGAATGAGGGTTCCAGCGCTGCTTTTTACCCTTCTTCGCCCAATCGTAACGCGTGCCGTCGGAATAGATAAACGCATGGGTGACCACAATCGTGTCCAAGTCCTTGTTTTCGGACACAATCTTGTTCGCCCATTCGAGCACCTCGGGGCGCGGCCCGAACTCAAGCGATACCACGAGTAATTCGCCATGCGGCGTGACGACCTTGTGCCAGCTGTTTTCAAGGTGCAGTTTTTCAAACAGGCCGTGGGCCTTGCTGTTGCGATAATCGCGCCCGGAAAAGTGCTCGTTGAGCAACGTCGAGCGGTCATCGCTCCGGCCCCACCGCCCGATGTCGTGGTTGCCGGTTGCCAGGCTGTAGGGGACGCGCGCGCGGTTCAGCTCGCTCATCGCCTGCCTCGCCACGAGCCATTCCGCATGCACGTTGTTGTCCACGATGTCGCCCTCGTGGGCAACGAAACAAAGCTTGAGCCGCGCCTTGTTGGCCGCGAGCCACTGGGTCTGGCGGACAAACACCTCGGGATGGTTGATCGTGTAGGTCTGGGTGTCGGGCAGCAGCGCGATGGTCCAGCCATCGGCAAAAATATCCGGCAGCCGCGTCTCGGGCACCGCAACCACGGGCGCGGGCGGCGTCCATTTTTTATCATTCGGGGCGGCCGCGAGAAATTTCGGCGCAAGCGCGGTTCCCGCGGCGGCAACGGTCAAGGTGTGGATAAATTGTTTTCGGTTCATGGGCTGGAGTTGGGTT
This sequence comes from Ereboglobus sp. PH5-5, assembly GCF_029504805.1. Lineage (NCBI taxonomy): Bacteria > Pseudomonadati > Verrucomicrobiota > Opitutia > Opitutales > Opitutaceae > Ereboglobus > Ereboglobus sp. PH5-5. Next base: position 74,650 of record NZ_JAQFIT010000004.1, read on the forward strand.
AGTGAGTGGAAACAAACGCGCCTGTGAACTAAAAGCCGCGTTAGCGTCCTGTCCAGCATCCTAACGCGGAACGCCGGAAAGCGCCGCGCATTTCTGTCTTCTATTTTTCCTCACGACCCGTCAGCGTTTGCCTTTCACATCCAGTATTCCGCAATTAAAACTCCGTATTCCAAATGACCTTTAACAACCGCATCGCACTCGTCACCGGCGCAGGCCGCGGCATCGGCAAAGCCATCGCCGAAATGCTCGCCAAGAACGGCGTCACCGTCATCTGCGTCTCCAAGTCGCCCGAAAGCTGCGGCGGCGTCGCCGCAGCCATCACCGCCGCCGGCGGCAAGGCCGAGGCCGTGCCCGTTGATGTGTCCGACGGCCCCGCCGTCGCCAAGGCAGCCGAGGCGCTCCTCGCCAAATACGGCAAAATCGACATCCTCATCAACAACGCCGGCATCACCCGCGACGGCCTCATAGCCCGCATGTCCGAGGACGACTGGAACGCCGTCATCCAGACCAACCTCTCCAGCTGCTTCCACTGGTGCAAGGCCATCGGCTGGCCCATGTGCCGCGCCCGCCATGGTCGCATCGTCAACATCGCCTCGGTCGTCGGGCTCATCGGCAACGCCGGCCAGGCCAACTACGCCGCGGCCAAGGGCGGCATGATCGCCATGACCAAGTCGCTCGCCCGCGAATTCGCCAAGCGCAATGTCACCGTCAACGCCGTCGCGCCCGGTTTCATCCAAACCGACATGACCGCCGCCCTAAGCGAGGAAGTTCAAAAAGTCGCCGTCGCCCAAGTTCCCATGCAGCGCATGGGCACCCCCGAGGACGTCGCCAATGTCGTCGCGTTCCTCTCCAGCGAAGAAACTGGCTACATAACGGGCCAAGTTTTTACGGTTGACGGCGGCATGGCAATGTGACCCTTTACCAAACCTCAGTAATCTAACTAACATGGCCGATCAAAAAACCATCGAACAACGCGTTAAGGAAATTATCGTTAACCAGCTTAACGTTAATGAAGAGCAGATCACTCCGCAGGCATCCTTCTTGGATGACCTCGGTGCCGATTCCCTCGACACAGTCGAGCTCATCATGGCATTCGAAGAAGAGTTCAAGGATGAGATTAAGGGCGAAATCCCTGAATCCGACGCCGAGAAGCTCCAGACAGTCGGTCAAGTGATCGACTATATCAAGAGCAAGGCCGGAGCATAAATCCTTCGCAATCAGCAAATTATAACTAAATCGACGTTTTGCCGGAACCTCACAAGTTCCGGCAAAACGTTTTTTGCATACCCCGAAAACCGCAAAAACGCACTTTCCCTGCATTTTTGATTTCCCCGTCGCGCCCCAACGCCCACACTCACGGCTCCATGCGAATCACCCTCGTCCATCCCGCCGGCTTTAATTTTGTCCCCGGCCAGCCCGATATCACCACGCTTGCCAACCGCATGGCGCCCATAGGCATCCTTTCGCTTGCCGCCTGGCTCGAAAAACACGGCCACAACGCCACCGTGCACGACTGCCTCGGCCCCCGCGCGCCGCGCACCCTCGAGGCCAACGCCGACGCCATCCTCGCCACAAATCCCGACATGGTGGGGTTTTCCGCAACCACCGCCGGATTCATGGATGCCGCCGATATCGCCGCCATCATCAAATCCCGCCGCCCCGAAATCAAAACCATCTTCGGCAACGTCCACGCCTCCGCCATCGGCCCCAAGCTCCTCAAATATTTCCCCGAAATCGACTACCTCTGCGTCGGCGAAGGAGAAGGCCTCATGCTCGACCTCGTCGAAGGCCGCGCCCTCGCTGAAATCCCCAACCTCGCCTACCGCGACACCTCCGCCCCCGACGGCATCCGCTTCAACCTCCGACGCTCCCGTATCCAGGACCTCGACTCGCTCCCCTTCCCCGCCTACGAAAAACTCGACGGCTTCCCCTCCGGTTACCACCTGCCGCTCTTTTCCTACATAAAGCGTTGGGGCGCAACAATGATAACCTCGCGCGGCTGCCCCTACACCTGCTCGTTTTGCGACCGCACCGTCTTTGAGCGACTCCACCGCTACAACTCCGCCGCCTATATTTACGAACACATGCGGCACCTCCGCGATCACTTCGGCGTTTATCATATCAACATTTACGACGACCTTTTCACCGCGCACAAAAAACGCGTTTACGAACTCTGCGAGCTCCTCATCAACAAACCCCTCGGCGTCGGCTTCAACTGCGCCATCCGCACCGGCCACGACGACCTCGAAATGCTGAAACTGCTCAAGCGCGCCGGCGCGCTCATGGTTTCGCTTGGCGTGGAGTCCGCCGATCCCGAAATGATGCGTCGTCACAAAGCCGGAGTCACCCTCGACGCCGTCCGCGAAACCGTTGACCGCATTCACACCGCCGGCCTTCGGGCCAAAGGCCTCTTCATTTTCGGCCTCCCCGGCGAAACCCCCGACACCGTCCGCGCCACCAGCGACTTCATCCTCTCGCTCGATCTCGATGAGATGAACATGACCAAGTTCAGCCCCCTCTACGGCGCGCCCATCTGGGACGAATGCGCGAGCGGCGCCGAAGGCGCGTTCACCGAGGACTGGCGGCTGCTCAACTGCCTCAACTTCACCTTTATTCCGAAAGGCTTTTCGAGCCGCGAGGAAATGGACGCACTCTACAACTGGCACATCCAGCGCTACTACAACAGCAAACCCTACCGCCGCCGCTTCGCGAAACACATCTGGCAGCACCGCTGGAGTCTCTGGCACCTCGTCACCCACCTGCCCCGCACCGTGCAAGCCGCCCGCTATTTTTACGCAAACCGCGAAAAACTCGAGGCGATGAAAAAGGATTTTCCCCTTCACCCGCGCCAGCCGGTCAACCTCCGCGCCACACTCGGCCCCGAGTTGCAGGCGGACTTGAACGCCTGATTTTTCGACGCGGTGAAAAAAATTTTATTTCCAAGCTTTACAACGCCCCAACGCTTTCTCTTACTTCGCGGCTCTTCACTACTGGAAACAACGCTCAGGTGGTGGAATTGGTAGACACACACGTTTGAGGGGCGTGTGCCGTGAGGCGTGCAGGTTCGAGTCCTGTCCTGAGCACCAGTTGAAAATTGAAAACACCGCTTAACCAAGCGGTTTTTTTGTGCCCGCACTCGGCGCCGTCATGTATGCCGCGCGCAATCTCCGCAACGGATCTCGCGCCGGACGGAACGCTTCCGAACGAAAATAAATTTCCAAAAATTCAAATTTAAAACCTGAAATTCTTTGAAACCGGACGCGGCGGGGTATCTTCTTCCCTCAAACACATCCGCGCACATGCCTCCCGCGTCCTCCGAATCCACCACTCTCATGATCGGCACAACCACGGTCGCCACGCGCGATGAGGCCGACGCCCTTGCGCGCGGCCTCGTCGAGTCGCGTCTCGCCGCGTGCGCGCAAATCGACGGCCCCGTGACTTCCGTCTATCACTGGCAGGGCAAACTCGAAACCACCGCCGAATATCGCCTCACAATCAAGTTCCTCGACTCCAACGCCAACGCGCTCGAAACATGGCTCCGCGCCCATCATCCCTATGAAACGCCGGAGTGGGTCGCGGTGCGCGCTGAAATCGTTGCAGAAAAATACTTGTCATGGGCGCGCTCGAACTCCACCTTCTTGCCTCTTTAACAACTCTCAAGCACTTTTCATAACGTCATGTCACAGCACAAAAGTCTCCAAGGTTCCAGCGGTATCGTTGTCAAGCGCAACGTGTTAAAGCGTTTTGAGCGCGTCGAGCTGCTCAAGAAGCGCGGTCAGTGGAAGGAAGGCGACCGCGTTCAAGGTCTCCGCAAAACCAAGCCCGACGTCTGATCACAGACTCGATTTTTTATTTCTGCACTTTCCGAGGCAGGCGACAAACATCGTCTGCCTTTTTTGCAAACCAGACCCGTTTTTTGGCGGCATCACCACCGTAAAACCCCTTTCCACGCAACCAATCCAGTCCGCGCATATCGTGAACACCGACACCTCAGCAGTCGCAGCCGAACCCACCGGCGGCCCCGCCAAAAAGCCCAATATCGTCAAGCGCCTCTACAACTGGGTGCTGCACTGGGCCGACACCAAATACGGACTGCCCGCGTTGTGCGCGATCTCGTTTGTCGAGTCGTCGTTTTTCCCGATCCCGCCCGACGTGCTGCTGATCGCCCTGTGCATGGGCGCGCCCAAACGCGCGTTCAAGTTTGTCTTTTATTGCGCGCTTTTTTCGGTGCTCGGTGGAATCCTCGGCTACTACATCGGCTACGCTCTCTACGAGGAAGTGGGGCGGCGCATCATCGACTTTTTCCACTACCAGGAAGCCTACGCCTACGTGGGGAAACTCTACGGTGACAATGCGTTTCTCTCCATCCTCACCGCCGGCTTCACTCCCCTGCCCTACAAGGTCTTCACCATCGCCGCGGGCGTGTTTCATGAACAAGTAGGCCTGATGACGCTCGTCACCGCATCCGCGCTCGGACGCACCGGGCGCTTCCTCCTCGTCGGCGCTGCGATCTATTTCTTCGGCCCCCCCGTGAAACGCCTCCTCGACAAGTATCTGGAAATTTTCTGCGTGATTTTCATGGTGCTGCTCATCGGCAGTTTCTTCATCGTGAAGTGGCTCGCCAAATAAACCGCCGCGACCAAACCCTTGGCCCGGAGCCAACGATACGCGCGGGATGCCATTCCGTGAATCTTGTTAATCCTGTTTTCCAAAAATGATCCTCCGTTGCCAGCCCGGTTATGAACTCCTGCTCGAACGCGAATTGCGCCCCCATGGCCTCGCGATGGGCGCAAACGGCGGCGGATGGATTGCAACGGCAAACACTCAGGAAACTGAAAACGCATGCCCTGATCTCTGCTTCGCCCATTCCGCGCTTCTCGCCCCGAGGGAAATCACCGGTGAATCCGTCAACGCACTCGCCGCCCGTATCGCGGAATATTTTCTCGAATCCGCGCGCACCGAACGCTTCGACGCGCAATGGCCGCTCGCCTTCGATTGCGCCGCAAACCTCGACGGACTCGGGCGCCGCGCCGACGCCGTCGAAAAAGCATTCAACGAGCTCCTGCGCAAACGCATGTCGCGCGTCGCAAAACTCGCCGCACCGCCCGCCCGGCTCTCCCCTTTCAGCCCTTCCCCGCTTCGCGGCCTCTTTGTGTATTTCACCGACTTCCAGCGCGCGCACGTCGCCCGAGAAAACATCAGCTACGGCCAGCGCCGCATGGCCGATGATCCGCTCGCGCCCTCGCGCTCCTACCTGAAAGTCGAGGAGGCCTACGGCGTCATCGGACGCGAACCCGCGCCCGGAGAAACCGTCGTCGATCTCGGTGCAGCGCCCGGCGGCTGGAGTTACAGCGCGGCCAGGCGCGGCGCGCGCGTCGTTGCCGTTGACAACGGCCCGCTCAAAGCCGGCGCGCTCAACAACCCGCTCATCACGCACCTGCAGCAAGACGCGTTTCATTTCGATCCGACCCAGTCGGACGCAACCTCAAATGCCCCCGCCGACTGGCTGTTTTGCGATCTTGTCGAGGATCCCCGCCATGTGCTCGAAAACATTCTTCTCCCCTGGGTTGAACGCCGCTGGTGCAAACACTACATCGTAAACCTCAAGTTTGGCCGCACCGACCCCGTCGCGCTTTTGAGCGAGGTGCGCGCGCGCATCCCCGCCGCGCGCATCCGCCACCTCTATCACGATCGCGAGGAGTTCACACTCGTCGCATCCCTGTAGAGGCGCATCGCGCGTGCGCGCCCCTATGGCTCATACCGATATCCCACGCCGTGCACGGTGATGATCGCCACCGGCTCGTCGGGTTTGCGCTCCACTTTTTTGCGCAACTGCGCCACATGCTGGTCGAGCGTGCGCGTGGTGCCGTAATACTCGACGCCCCACACCGCGTTCAGCAGCGCGTCGCGCGCGAGCACCTCGCCGGGATGCGCCGCGAATATCTCCGCGAGTTTCATTTCGCGCGCAGTGAGCGACTCCTCGTTTTTTCCGAGCGTCACCGTGAATTTTTTCCGGTCAACAAGCGCATCGCCGAGCTTGAACACGGCGGGCAAATCGGCCGCGGCGTCCACCGTCGCCGAATCCAGCCGCGCACGCCGCAGCAACGCCTCCACGCGCGCGATCAGTTCGTGCACGCCGAACGGCTTTGTCATGTAATCGTCCGCGCCGAGCTTGAGCCCGACGACCTTGTCGATCTCCTCGCCCTTGGCCGATAAAAACAGCACGGGCACGCGGGCGTCCTTGGCGCGGATTTCGCGGCACACATCGTAGCCGCTCATCTTGGGCATCATGATGTCGAGGATGACGAGATCGTATTTGCCCTGCGGATACAACTTGAGCGCCTGCGCGCCGTCGCCGGCCGCGGTCACGTCGTGCCCCTCGCTTTCAAGCGTGGTCATCAGCCCGAGGCGGATATTCGGATCATCTTCAGCAATGAGTATTTTTGCTTTCATAGATAACAATTCACTCCTTCGGATTCACCACCCGCCCCATGAACAAAATGCATCCGGTCGCATTATCCTGAATCAAAAATATGAATGGATGATCTGCGCGGAAAACAGGTGGCCCCGCGCGACTATCGATACCTAAAAGAACGACATCCAAGCCACTGCTTGCCGCCGCTTCCGTGCCCTCTTCGCTAACATCCACAAAAGCCGATTGAACAATATCGGAAATGAAAATTTCTTTTGTCCCATTCATTCCACTGAAATCAGCGGCTCTGGAATTGAACGGATCTCGCAATCCAATGCTTTTCAGTGGTTTAACAAGCGAACTCGGGCCAAAGTTCATTTTAAATCGAGGCATAAGCAACCGCACTTTTTGTTCTTTCACTTGCCTTCGCCACTCCATTATTTGCGCTGACGAAAGCTTCTCTTCGATTTCAGCCAATCCTTGTTTTGATTTATCAATGGGTAAAACGATCAGCATCGACATTGTCCTGCCGCGGTAACGAAGTTCGATTATTTGAGAATCCTTGGTTCTCACGTATCTGAAAGTATCAGTTTGCCGCATCAGCGGCACCTGGGCGTCGGCATCATTCCACGTATAAAATGGTTCGTTCCTTGTGTCTGCCGCCTCAAACGGATTCCTCCATTTCCCTTTAAAATAAACGGCGTTGCTAAGCACCAATCGGGTATGCGGCGGCAGCGGATTATTTATGATATTGGTTATTTTTCCATTTGTCGCGTTATCCACCCATTGATTGATCCGCGCGCGCGCATTCGGCTCCTCATTCACAAAATCCACAGGCGTGATTTCCACACCATAGTTTTTTCTCACGAGCGAAAGATAATCCACAAGCAGCGGTGTGCCTTTTTGCGGCCATAGGGAATTGGCGATGTTCAGTTGCACGTTCCTCGAGGCATTTACACCGTCGAAATGTTTCAGCAAAGCCGCGAACGCCGAATGGGGTTCCGCCTGCGACTCGGGGAAGCGCAGCACTTTTTGCATTTGCGCGGCGGTGTCGCCTTTTGCGCCGGCATAAGTCATGGCCAGCGCCGACGAAACGCTAAACGGCGAGAAGAACAAATTACCCTCGGTGCTCTTCAACTGCGCGTAAAGATCGCACGCAAAATCATTGCCGGAGAACGCAAGCGCCGCAGCGGATTGCGGCAGCCTCTCCGCGGACACTGCAAGCGTCAGCGTAAAACCAACGGCGATGTTGAGAATCAAATTGTGGAGTTTCATGGGGATTTTGATGTTATCTGGTTGTTGTTTTTTTGCGCGACGGCCATGTCGATGCTGCAGATTCCGGTCGCCATGACCAGCCAGCGCAATGGCTTGAAATACATGAAAGGGATTTTCACGTTTTTAAGAAAAAGCCTCACGCGGATCGGCAGCGTTCGCAAAAAATAACTCCGGTTCGGCGCGCGTTTCTTTTCATTGAGAATTTTGCTCAGTGTGAGCGCGCTACCCATCGCGTGGCTGATGCCTTCCAGCGAACTCGGGCTGATGAATCCCGCGGCCTCGCCGATCAGGAATCCGCCGTTTTTTCCGGCGCGACAGTCGAACAATCCCGAAGGCCGCAACACCATGCACGCCTCCGTTTTCAGGGGCTCGCCAAAGTGAAAGCCAAATTGTTTCGAGCGTTCCTTCAGTTGCTCGAAACGCTCGCGACAACGCTTCTGCGGAAACGCGCCGCCGAATATGAAATGCTCATTTTTGGAAAGTCCCCACGCGTAACAATCGGTCGTGTCCGGGTCGAAGATGCACGAATAAAACGGCTCCGCGTGCTCGTCGCGAAACCATTGCTGGATCGCAACGTAGTGCCGGATGTTTTGCCTCGCGCCATACAATGCGCTCCGCACGGCGGATGACGCGCCATCGGCCCCCACGACATAAGCTGCGTCGGCCGTGAAATCCACACCGCCTTGATGAAAAGTGACGCGATATCCTGCTCCGTTTTTGACGATCGATTTGAAACTGGCGCCCTTTCGCACCTCGACGCGCGCCGGAATCAAACCGACCAGCCATTGGTCGAAACGATGACGATCGAGATTGAGATAAAACCGCTGGTAGTAGCGGGTCTGGCGCGTGTCCGTGTCGATGGTTTTGACCGCAAAAATCTGCGGGCTGACGAGCACATGCGACGGCAGCGTGAGCCCGAAGCGTGCGAGGACATTTTGCGCATCAGGCGCGAGAAGTCCGCCGCAAGGTTTTTTGAAACTCCGGTCCTCGTCGTCCGTTTTTTTGTCGATTGCAAGAACCCTCAAATGCGGCCCCAACAATCGCGCCAGCGTCGCCCCCGCCGGACCGAGGCCGACGATAATGATGTCGTAGTGTGACGATGGTGTTTCGCGCCGGCTCATTCTACATTATACATTTTTCATTCTGCATTAGCTCGCGCGCAGCGTGAGCGTAAACTCGCTTCCGCCGCCTTTGCGCGGGGAACAAGTAAGGTCGCCGCCGAGGCCGCGAGCGAGCTGGCGGGCTATGCTCAAGCCGAGACCCGAGCCGCCTTGCGACGCGGTGAGCGTGTCGTCAACGCGGTGGAACTTGTCGAAGATTTTTTCGCGGTGCGACGACGGGATTCCCGGGCCGCGATCGGCGACGGTTATGCTTAAGGCGGCATGGGCATCCCGCCCATGTTTTGCCGCCCCGGTCACGGGCTGGAAACCCTGGCTACTCACCAGCACCTCGCCACCGCCCGCGGCGTATTTGCAGGCGTTGTCGAGCAGGTTGATGACGATTTGCTCGACGGCATCCAGGTCGGTTTTCACCATGCATGGTTCGGCGGAGATTTCCCGCTCCAACTTTATGCCCGCCTCGGCGAGTCGCGGCGCGTGCCGGTCGAGGAGGCGGTTGAGCTCGGTGTTCAAATCGTGCTCCGCGAGATCAAATTTTTTGCGCCCCTGCTCAAGGCGCGAGAAGTCGAGCACGTTGTTGACGAGTCGGGCGAGGCGCTGCGTTTCGCGCGAGATGGTTTGCAGCGACTCGGCGCGCCTGTCCTCGTCGCGGATGCGGCCTTGTTCGAGCAGCTCGGAGTAGAGGCGAATCGTGGTGAGCGGCGTTTTGAATTCGTGCGACACATTGGCGACGAACGATGTCTTTTGCGCCGACTCCGCCGCGCTGAGTCGCGCCTGCCGCATGAGAAGCGAGCCGCCGCCGATGATTGTGAGGATGAAAAAGCCGATCAACAACGCGCTCGCGAGCAGAAACGCGCTTGTGTTCAGGCTGCCCAGTTCGCCGGCCACCGTAAAACCCGCAACGCGCCAGCCGGGCAGCATGAGCGGTTGCGAGTAGGCTTGCTCCGCCGTGGTGTCGGCGTTCATGCCGACCTGCGCAATCCGCGCCCCGGTGTCCTTGAACAGCACATAGGCCTCGTCCGGCTCGATGACTTGGGGCAAAATTTCCCGCAAGCGCGACGCGATGGCCTCAAGGTTGACCTCGACAACCAGCACAGTGCCCTGCGTGGTGAACCTCCAGCCGAACAGGTGCAACACGCCCGCCTCGTCACGCCATGGAGCCCAGCCGGTGAGTTCGGGAGGCGGCGTGGTCGCGTCGAAAACCGCCGGGATTTGCATGTCTGTTTTTTTTGATTTGAGCATGGCGGCATCGCGCGAGGTCGTCGGAACCGGCGCAACGGATTTCGCGGACTTGGACTGCGGCCTGGCGGCGCTGCTGACGCTGTTGGTGCGAGTGGCGCGGGCGCGTTTGTCCGCCGCAACAGGCGGTGCGATTATTTTTTCATCCGCCATCACTGACATGCTTTTTTCGACTTGGATTTCCTCAAGCGCCTCCACTTCGGAAATGGCGGACAGCGGCGGCGGTGCCGGATCAATCCGTTTTGCGACGTTCACGTTGTAATTTGCCATGCTTTGCATGGCGACGCGCGCGGTTTGATAACTGCTGGCATTGTCTTGCAGTTTTCCCTCGGAAATTGGAACGGGCGCGGCGTCCTTTGCAATGGAAGCGCCCCAGACATTGGTTTCTTTTTTTGTGACGGAAAACTGTTCCATTGAGATCGGCGAATCCATGTAGGAATCCCCCGCGACTGTCATCGCCGGTTGTGATTCCGCCGCGATGCGCGATTGCGTTGTTTGCCGCGGGCTTGGCTGCGCAACCGAGACGCGCCAGGGCGTGGTGGCGAGCCACGCGACGATGGAATCGTTCCGCGCGCCCCAGCGAAGGGCGCCGCCGCTGTTCGCGTAATACACATCGTGCACGAGCGGGTTTGTGCGGCGCCAGTTGTCGAGGTAGTTGCCGGCGTTCGACGGGGGCGCGTCGAGCAGGGTTGTCATGAGGCCGCTTTGCACATCGCCCAGGACCAGGTCGATGTTTTCCGCGATGAGGCGCGTGCGCGCCTGCACCGCCGACTGGCGCGCCGCCACGGCTGCGGAAGCCTGCTCCCGAATGTGAACCTGCTCGCGCCCGAGAAGCCAGAGCGCCGCCGCGCCCACAACCAGCGTGGAAATGATGAGAAGCAGCCAGTAGATAAAAATGCGTCGTGTGGAGGCGGTCATGGGGACGGGCGCGATTGCGACTGGTCGTTCATGCTGGTGAAAGGCGATGCATTGAAAAGGATGAATATCATTCGTTGGCGTCGGCGTGGCGCGGATTGCGGGCGGCGTTTGCGGGTGAGCCGGGAATGTTCCGGCTCACCGGGACGGTTCGCCCTACCAAAACATATCACTTCGAATCTCTCGGCTTGGGCGCGTTTGTGCCGGTGCTGGAAACGCTGTTGCTCGCATTTGCCTGCTGCATTATCACAGCGTTGTTATCGGCGCGGTAGTTTTTGCGGTCAAAATTGCTGATGCCTTGGGCTTTAATCTTGGCAGCAGCTCCCCAATTCTCACGCGCAAGACTATGAACTCCTGCATTGTTGTAAACGACACTGTATTGATCCATCATAACAGCTTCGTCGTTCAAAAGCTGCGAAGCCTCGTTGATTTTCCCGGCGTCAGCAAAAGCGATCGCCTTCTCCTTGGCCTCCGCAAAGCGATTGGCGGCATACTCCGTTTGCAAACGGTGGTTGGCCGACTTCACAACCACGGCCTCGTCGTCGCTGAAACGCGCGCGGGTGGCCGCCGTGAGCGTGGCGGGTTTGTTGGCGACGGCATCCTCGAAGGCGATGCGCGCGCGGGCGATTTCGCGCTCGGCTCCGGCGCGGGCGCGGGGCGTTTCGATTTCGACAAGCGCGTATTTCTCCTGTCCGCCGTAAATCTGGTTGAGCGTGAGCTCGGCGTTTTGTCCGCGAATGCTGCCCTCGCGCCCGACAAAGCGAATCGGGCGCACGCCCTCGGGAAACTCGATTGTGACGACGGCCTTGCGCGCCACGATGCTGAGCACGTCGCCGAGCTCGGCGTCGAAGATTTTGGCCAGGTCGCGCGCGTTCTCGGCGAAGTAGGTGTTGCCGTCGCTCTTGAGCGCGAGGCGCGCCATGAGGTCCTCGTCGTAACCGAGACCGAGTCCGATCGTGGTCACGGAAATGCCCTCCTTCACGAGCGCGGCGCCGAGGCGGCCGAGCTCCTCGGGCGTGCGCGGGCCGGAGTTTGCCTGTCCGTCAGAGAGCAGGATGATGCGGTGCACGTAGCGCGAGTCCTCGATGTTGCGGCGGATTTCCGACGCGCCCTGGCTCACGCCGGCGAAGAGCGCAGTGGTGCCGCGAACATTTATCTGGCGGATGCGACGCTCAAGTTCGGAGCGATTGGAGCCGACGCGCACGGCGGGGATGAGCGTCTCGACCCTGCTGTCGAAAGTGACGAGTGAAAAGATGTCGCCGTTGTCGAGATGGTTGAGCGCCTCGATCGCAGCGGCCTTGGCCTGCTGGATTTTTTCGCCGCCCATGGAGCCGGAGCGGTCGAGCACGATGGAGAGGTTGACCGGCGGGCGCTCGCCGGTGCGCGGCAGGCGGCAGCCGTCGATTGCGATTTTGACGATGGCGCGGTCGGCGGTGTCGGCGGGAAGAACGGAGCGGTCGAGTTCGACGCGAAATTTTATCGGCTCAGAGGACGGAGCCGAAAGGGCTGAAGGACTGAAGGGCTGAAAAGCTGAAACGAACAGCGCGAGAGCGACGGCTGTGATGGCGAATGGTGATTTGTGTGTGGCGGGTGTTTTCATGACGCCGCAAGAAAACCACAAATCGCGCCCGCGTGTGTCAGCGGAGCGTCAGGAAATTGTCAGGGATTTGTCATGAAAACCAAAACACGCATCAAAAAATGACACTGGGGTTGGCATGTGCGAATCACGCCGCGGGGGCGGGATCGGGTTTCACCGTCTTGGGTTTGGCGGGCGATCGGTAGAGCCAGAGGCCGGCGATGAGAAGCAGGACGATGGAAGCCCACGCCAGCACACTATTGACCGCGCCGACAAACGGGGCGCTCGTTGTCACCTGCCCGGTTCCGAGCGGCACCACGGTGCCGTCTTTCACGACGAGTTGCGTGCCCTCGGCGGCGCTCAAATTGTGCACGGTGATGACTTTCCCAAGCGTCTCGGTCCTCGTGGTGGTGGTGCCGTCTGGCGCCACGGTCACGGTTGTGCGGGTGGAGGCTGGTTGCAGTGAAAACGCCATGGCGGCGATTTTCCAGACCAGCGAAACCGAGGCCACGGCGAGACAGAGAATGGCGATGAACTTTTTCATAAATGTTTTCAGATTGATTTTGGACGAGGGAAACTCGTCGCGCACCCGATCAAACCGGTGTCAGGCGCTCCGGGTCCCAACATGCGCATAATAAGACAGACTGCACGAAAAATATCGAAAGCCATCCGCTTGCGTCACAACAACCGTCCCTGCGAAAACCTCAATTTCGCGCGAGTGCCGCGTTCGCCATCCTTGCGATTTGCGATTGTTGCGACGCCGCCGTGCAAATGCGCGATTTCACGCACCAAGCTGAGGCCCAGTCCCGTGCTCTTCACTCCCGAGCGCGGACGCGCGAGCGAATAGAATTTTTCGAACAATCGCCCCACCGCGTAATCCGGAATGCCACTGCCGTTGTCCTCAACGATTGCGACGATTTCGTGCGTTTTGGCATCCGTTTCCACGCGCAACACCACACGGCCGCCCGCCGGCGTAAACTCGATCGCGTTTTGCAACAGGTTGCCAAGCGCCTGCGCGAGCAGGGCGCGGTCGCCCTTCATCGGCGCGGGCGCGGGTGCGTCAATCAAAAGCTCCACCCCTCCGGTCTGCGCCGCGGGTTGAAACACGGCGAATGTCTCGCGCGCAACCGATGCCAGGTCGAGCGCGACCATTTTGGCGTGAGCCTTGCGCGCCTCGAGCGACGCGAGTTGCAGGAGTTGGTCCACGATGCGCTGGATGCGTCCGGCCTCGGTGTTGATGTTGCCGATGAAACGCGCGCGCTCCGCCTCGGGCGGATTTTCGCCCAGGATTTCCGCCGCGCCACGGATGGCGGAAAGCGGCGATTTGATTTCGTGCGTGAGCGTTTGCACGTAGCGCTCGACGTAGGCTTTGCCTTCGATCGCGGCGCGCATTTCCTCGAACGCCTTCCGGAGTTCGCGCACTTCGCGGCCCTCAAAATTGGCGAGTTTCGGCATTTTTGCGGAGCGGCCATCGCGCACGGCTCGCGCATATTGGGTGAGGCGCGTGATCGGCGCCGTCACCCACATCGAAAACGCGATGCCGAGCAGCAAAATCATGCCGCCGCCCGCCAGCCCGGCAAGAACCACGCGTTTGCGAGCGGCGCTCACCAGTTCATTAATGCTGTCGGCGGGCTTGCCGAGCGACACAATGCCGATGAGCCGCGAGCCGTCCCTCGACCGGATGGGCGCGGCCATGTAGAGCATGAGCGAATGCGGATCACCCTTCACCTCGTGCGTGGCGCGCGCGCCGTATTCGCCGCGCAGGGTCAGGATCACATCGCGCCATTCGTTGCGGTAGCTTTTCCCCTCGTCGCGCCCCTCGCGCGAATCGTAGAGCACGATGCCGTCGGCGTCGGTCACGTAAACACGGGCGTTCACTTGCGTCTTGTTGAGCGAATAAATCAGCGCGTTGAACCGGCGGCGAAACGCGCCGTCGAACATCGTTTTTATTTTCGCGGGATCAAGCGTGTCGTCCCTCGTTTCGCTTTCAATGACGGACGCGAGTATGTTGACGCTGTCCACAAGCGCCTCCTCCATCGACTCAAGATAACGCGGCGCAAGCTCCGAAAGGTTGCGGTTGATCAGATAATAAAACCCGCCTCCCACAACGAGCAGATACGCGAGGAGAATGTAGGTGCGGATCGTCATGACGCCGTCATACCCTCAACGAATACCCCATGCCGCGATGCGTCTGGATCGGATCGATTTCAGGCGCGGCCGCGCGCAATTTTGCGCGCAGGGTTTTGATGTGCGCATCGACCGTGCGGTCGAGACTCGCGCCGGGGTCTTCCCACGCGCGTGTCATGAGTTCGTCGCGCGAAAACACGCGCCCCGGACGCGAGAGCAGTGTTTTGAGCAAACGATATTCGTAGCGAGTCAGGTCGAGTCGCGCGCCGTTGTAACGGATTTCGCAACGCTCGCTGTCGTGCGCAAAACCGGTTTCACGCCGTTCGGCCTGCTGGAACGGCGCCGCGCTTGATGACGGCGTCGATGAAACCGGCGCGGGAGCCGCCATGTTTGCGCGCCGCAAAATGGCCTTCACGCGCGCGCTCACTTCGCGCGGACTGAACGGCTTGGTGACATAATCGTCGCCGCCGATTTCGAGCCCCACGATGCGATCAACCTCCGAGCTGCGCGCCGTCAAAAACAGCACCGGCATTCGCGGCGAGCGCAGCCGGATGATTTTGCAAAGTTCAAACCCGTTCGCATCCGGCAGCCCCACGTCGAGAATCACGAGGGCAAACATTCGGGAGCCGAGTTCCTCAAGCGCCTCGCTTCCCGTTGCGCGCCACACCGGCTCGAAGCCCTCCGTGCGCAACGCATACACAAGCGTGTCGGCGATGGCCGGCTCGTCCTCGACAATCAAAATATTGGCGGGAGGCTGCATGTTTCTTGCAATGGGGCTGTCGCAAAAAACGCGGGAATCATCGTCCCCCGCGTTTCTCGCGCCTCGCGCGGTTATATTTTTGCCTCCTCGCTCAAGCGCGCCACGACCGCGGGCAGCAGCGCGTGCTCCGCGGCGTGCACCCTGGCCTCCAGCGACTCAAGCGTATCCGTTTTTTCAATACGCACAGCCGCCTGGTCAATGATCGGGCCGCCATCGACCTCCGCGGTCACGTAATGAACCGTGCAGCCGGTGATCTTCACCCCGCGCCGCCATGCCTGCCCGATGCCGTCGAGCCCGGGAAAACTCGGCAGCAGGCTCGGATGCAGGTTGATAATCCTGTTCGCGAACGCGTCGATGAACCGCGGCTTCAAAATGCGCATGAACCCCGCGAGCACGATCAAGTCGGGCTCGCATGCGTTGATGGCCTCGATGTAACGGGCCTCGCCCTCATCGTCGAATTTCGTCTTGAACGGACCGGGATCTAAAAATGAGGCGGGCACGCCGTATTTGGCTCCGTGCGCGAGGATGCCCGCGTCCGGCTTGTCCGAAAAAATCCGCACGACTTCGGCGCGGCCGAGCTGCTTTTGTTGCAGGGCGTTGAGAATGGCCTCGGCATTGCTGCCCCGGCCCGAACCTAAAATGACGACTCGCATGTTGCCGCGCAGTGAAACAGATGCCGCGCGGGCGACAAAGCGTTTTTTATGAAATCGCTCCCACGCCGTCGAAGCGGAGCACGACGCGTGATTCGCGGCGCGTGGCTTCGCGGTCGAGAGTGAATCGCGCCTCCCAGTCGTTTTGCTCGTCGGTGTCGGCGAGCACTTGCGCAATGCTCGCGCCGTCGTCGCCGAAATACGTGTGCTTCGCGGCGCGGCCCTCGGGATCGAGACGGAAGCGTCCGCGCGCGTCGAAATACGGGGCGAATTGCCGCTCGATGAAACGCGCTTGTGAAGGTGGCACAGACATTCCTGTCTGTGCGGTTTGGAAAGTTTGCGCGAGGGTTGTTTCGCCGTCGGCACAGGCGGGAATGTCCGCGCCGCCTTGCCATGCCATTCGTTCCGCCGCCGCCTCGTAATCGCGCGCGGCCACATCCTGCAAAAAGCCGAGGATCGTCGCGCGCACCAAACGCCGCAGCGCGGCCGCGTCTCTCGTGATGTCGTAGCTCGACGGGCGCGCGGGTTTGCCGTCCTTGTCAGCCGCGTCCGCAACCGCGAAATTCGGATCGCGCATCTTTTCCCATTCCTCAAGCAGACTGCTGTCGATGCCGCGGATCAGCTCATGAAAATACGTTTCCATTTCGCGGACATCCTCGTTCTTGGCGGAGTCGGGCACGGTTTGCGCGAGCACTTTATACACTTGCGAAAGGTGCCGCAGCAGCAGGCCCTCGCTGCGCTCGATGCCGTATTCGCGCACGTATTCGGCGAACGACTGGTAGCGCTCATACATCTCGCGCGCGATGGACTTGGGGCGCACGTTTTCGTTTTCCACCCACGGGTGCGCGGCGGCGAAGGCGTTGAATGTGTCGTATAAAAATTCGCGCAACGGCTTCGGGTATTCGAGTTCGTCGAGTTTCGCCATGCGCTCGTCGTAGGGAATGTCGGCGGCCTTCATGCGCGCGAGTTCGTCGGTTTTTATCCGGTCGAGTTGACGGCGCAAAATGATCTCCGGATTCTCCACGATGCTTTCGCAGAGCGTGAGCACGTCGAACGCGTAGTCGGGCGATTCGCGGTCGAGCAGCGGCAGCGTGTCGAGCAGGTAGAGCGAGAGCGGCTGGTGCAGCGAAAAATCGTCCTGCAAATCGACGTTCACGCGCAGTTTTTTTCCATTCGCAGGGCGCGCATCCTCCGGAATCCACTCGATGATTTTGCGCTCGAGCAGCGCGCGAAACAACTGCCACGCGCGGCGGCGGTGCGCTTTTTTGCGCACGTCGGGCTCGTGCGAGTCGTCGATGAGCTGGCGCATCACGCGGCAGCCGTCGGCGTCGCGGCTGAGAACGTGCAGCAGCATGCCGTGCGAAACGGCGAAGCGCGATTGCAGGCCCTCGGGCGGCGCGGTCATGAGTTTTTCAAACGTCCCGGCGTCCCAGCCCGGCGTGCCCTCGGGCGCTTTTTGCTTTGGCGCGTTTTTCTTTTTGCCGCTGGATTTCGCCGCTTTTTCGGCGGCGACTTTGTTGGCGATCACATGCTCGGGCGCCTGCACGATCACGTGGCCGGTGTCGTCAAAACCCTTGCGCCCGGCGCGGCCCGCGATCTGGCGGAAATCGCGCACGTTGAGGATGGCGGCTTTTTGCCCGTCGTATTTCCAGAGCTTGGTGAAGAGGACCGTGCGGATGGGCACGTTGATGCCGACGCCGAGCGTGTCGGTGCCGCAGATGAGTTTCAGCAGGCCGCGCTGCGCGAGCTGCTCGACGAGGATGCGGTAGCGCGGCAGCAGGCCCGCGTGATGCACGCCTATGCCGGCGCGCAGCCAGCGTTTCATGTCGCGCCCGTAGGGGCTGTTGAAGCGGACGTTTTCAAGCGCGGCGGCGAGCGCGGCCTTTTCATCGCGCGTGCAAATGTTGGCGAGGCTCGTCAGGTCCTGCGCGGCTTCGGACGCCTCGCGTTGCGTGAAATGCACGAGGTAAATCGGCGCGCGTTTCAGCGCGAGCAGATCGGCGACGCGCTCGGTGAGCGGCGTTTCGGAATACTCGAATTGCAACGGCACCGGGCGGCTGTCGCTGCGAACCGTGACCGCCGGCGCGCCCGTGAGTTTCACCAGCGCGCGCTCGATCGACTCGGTATTGCCGAGCGTCGCCGACATGAGCAGGAAGCGCGCGCGCGGCATCAGGAGCAGCGGCGTTTGCCAGGCGACGCCGCGCTCGTTGTCCGAGTAATAATGAAACTCGTCCATGATAACGGCGGCGACCGACTCCGCGCGTTCGCCGCCGGCGAGCGCGATGTTGGCGAGGATTTCAGCTGTGCAGCAGAGCACGGGCGCGGACGGGTTCACGCTCGCGTCGCCCGTCATCATGCCGACGTTTTCGGGGCCGAAGTCGCGGCAGAGCGCGAGGAATTTTTCGTTCACAAGCGCCTTGATCGGGCAGGTGTAAACCGAGCGGCGCGGCGCGGCGTGCGCGTGCGCGCAGAGCTCCTTGAAATGCAGCGCGGCGGCGACGAGCGACTTGCCGGAGCCGGTGGGCGTGGCGAGGATGACGTTGTTGCCGGCGAACAATTCCAGAATCGCCTCCTCCTGCTCCGGGTAAAGCGTCATGCCGCGCGCGGACATGGCGTCGAGAAACCGCTCCATGACGGCGTCGTTGGAGCTGTGCGGCGGAAGTGGCGTGAGCGGTGCGTTTGACAAAACGGGAAAAACAAAGACGCCGCGCGCCGCCGCGCGCAACGCCGCGTTTCACGCAACGGATGCCACGAGGGGCGCCGCGTGTTCTTGCGACGCCCCTGCGCGACGAGATGACCTCACTTGCCCTTGCCGAGCAGGTAGGCAGGGTTGAGTTTGTGCAGCGACTTGGGAACAAACATGCCGTCCTTGCGGATCAACTTGCCGTCGAACCAAATCTCGCCGCCGCCGTATTCGGGGCGCTGCATGCACACCATGTCCCAGTGAACTTGGGACTTGTTGCCATTGCCGCAGTCCTCGTAGGCGTTGCCCGGTGTGAAGTGGAAGGAGCCCGCGATTTTCTCGTCGAAAAGAATGTCGCTCATCGGGTTCAGGATGTGCGGATTGAAGCCGAGCGCAAACTCGCCGATGTAACGCGCGCCCGCGTCGCTATTGAGAATTTCGTTCAGGCGCTTGGTGTTGGTCGATGTGGCCTCGACGATTTTGCCCTTGCTGAAAACAAGGCGCACCTTGTCGAACGAACAGCCGAGGTAAACCGTGGGCACGTTGTATTGAATGACGCCCTCGACGCTGTCCTTGACCGGGCACGAATACACCTCGCCGTCGGGGATGTTGCGCAGACCGCCGCAGGGCACCGCGCCGATGCCCTTGATCGAAAACTTCAAGTCGGTGCCGGGGCCCTTGATGTGCACGCGGTCGGTGTTTGTCATGAGTTTCACGAGCGCGCTCATGCCCGGAATCATGCGCGCATAGTCGAGCGTGCAGACGCGGAAATAAAAATCCTCGAACGCCT
The DNA here is from genome assembly GCF_029504805.1 of Ereboglobus sp. PH5-5. NCBI lineage: Bacteria > Pseudomonadati > Verrucomicrobiota > Opitutia > Opitutales > Opitutaceae > Ereboglobus > Ereboglobus sp. PH5-5. Next base: position 94,195 of record NZ_JAQFIT010000004.1, read on the forward strand.
CGGTGCTCATGCCCGCCTGTTGCGCCATCGCGGAAGTGGGCCAGCGGAGCACGACCCATTTGGTGTTGTTCACTCGATGCTGGAGCACGGGACGCATGAGCCGGGCGACCAGTTGCGCGCGCTCGGGGCGCACATCGGAGGCCTCGAAAATATTGTCGGAACCGCGCAGCGCGATGTAGGCGTCCATTTTTTTCATGCGCGCGAGCTCGACCTCGGCGTGCGCGGCATACTGGGATTCCTCGGCGCCGAGCGTGAGCTCGCGCGTGATGCGGGCGCGGTTGATATTAACGTAGGGATGAGCCCCCCTGGCCTTCGCCGCGCGGATGAGCTCGATCACCATTCCGTCGGGAATATCGAAGGCGTCGATGAGCACCCGCTCGCCCTTTTTGAGCGAGCAGGAGAAATTAATAAGACCTTGGGCGAGTTTTGTGAAGCGAGGATCGGTAAGCATTGTGTGGAAATTATATCAGCGACGGAACGAACCCGCGCAAGAGGGAAACTCGCAGGCGCGCCCGGCATTGTCGCGACACGGAGCGGAGCGTCCCCGTCGAAAAAAAACGCGACCCCGTTGCCGGAGTCGCGTGAGATGTTTCAAAGAAATGCGTTGGTTTTGCTTATTTCTTGAGGCTGGCGCGAACGGCGTCGAGTTGTCCTGCGCTGCCGAGGAGCTCGTTGCGGCTGGCGATGAACTTCGCGTATTCCTCGATGTAAACCTTGCCGGGGGCGCGGAAGTCGAAATCAGCCGGCTTGTCGCGGAAGAATTCGCGGTGAACGCGCGTCCAGACGAGGCGTCCGTCGGTGTCGATGTTGATCTTGGTGACGCCGAGTTTCGCGGCGGGCAGGTATTCGTTCACGTTGACACCGGCGCTGTCCTTGATCTGGCCGCCGGCGGCGTTGATGCGCGCGACCTCGTCCTGCGGGACGGACGAGGAGCCGTGCATGACGAGCGGGAAGTTGGGGAGGAGTGCCTTGATTTTTTCGAGCACATCGAAGTGGAGCGATTGTTTGCCCTTGAACTTGAAGGCGCCGTGCGAGGTGCCGATGGCGCAGGCGAGCGAGTCACAGCCGGTGAGCTCGACGAATTTCTTGGCTTCCTCGGGATCGGTGAGCGTGGCCGCGCCGTCCTCGACCTTCACATCCTCCTCGACGCCTCCGAGCATGCCGAGCTCGGCCTCGACGGAGATGCCCTTCTTGTGGGCGGCCTCGACGACGCGCTTGGTGATCTCGACGTTTTTCTCGAACGGATCGTGCGAGGCGTCGATCATGACGGAGCTGTAGAAGCCGGAGTTGATGCAATCGTAGCAGGTTTCCTCGTCACCGTGGTCGAGGTGAACGGCGAAGATGGCGTCCGGGAAAATGGTGTCGGCGGAGCGGATCATGCCCTCAAGCATGAGCTTGTCGGTGTATTTGCGCGCACCCTTGGAAATCTGGATGATGAAAGGCGCCTTCGAGGCCATGCAGCCTTTGAACAGACCCATGGTCTGCTCGGCGTTATTGATATTGTAGGCGCCGATGGCGTATTTGCCGTAGGCGTGTTTGAAGAGTTCTGCGGTTGTAACGATCATGATGAGTGCGTTGGTGGTTTTGATTTGGCCGAAGCCTGTTTAACTTGACGAAGTTTTAGAAGTTAAGCCCCCGCGCCCGTGCGACAAGGGTTTTTTTGCATATAGCCACCTCCTCCTGTGTGCCGAAATGGTAAAACTGTTGCAGTTGAAGGTATTTTTTAAAATCCCAGCATAAAGAGCGTGGACAACACTGAAGCTTTGCCTTGATTCCAAAACCTCGGTGGAGAATATCACGCGCATTCTCGACGCCCAAGGCAATGTTGCTTTGCCTTGATTCCAAAACCTCGGTGGAGAATATCCTGGCTTGGTGTTGCTCGTCATCGCCGGAAGCTTTGCCTTGATTCCAAAACCTCGGTGGAGAATATCCTCCATGTAGCCGTAGAGGCGATACCAGACGCTTTGCCTTGATTCCAAAACCTCGGTGGAGAATATCCTGGCTTGGTGTTGCTCGTCATCGCCGGAGGCTTTGCCTTGATTCCAAAACCTCGGTGGAGAATATCCCAACGCGCTTGTAGAGCTTGACGGGGAGAGCTTTGCCTTGATTCCAAAACCTCGGTGGAGAATATCACGCGCATTCTCGACGCCCAAGGCAATGTTGCTTTGCCTTGATTCCAAAACCTCGGTGGAGAATATCTGCCGCCATGCACTGGAGCCACGATGCTCCGCTTTGCCTTGATTCCAAAACCTCGGTGGAGAATATCAGGCGGCCCCGGCATCGCAGGGGCAGGACGCTTTGCCTTGATTCCAAAACCTCGGTGGAGAATATCGGAAACACACAATGCCAGCGGACATAAAACGCTTTGCCTTGATTCCAAAACCTCGGTGGAGAATATCCGTGCAGGGCTGGAACGAGCATCGGTTGTCGCTTTGCCTTGATTCCAAAACCTCGGTGGAGAATATCAAAAAGCGATTGGTGCACCACGTTTTCACGGCTTTGCCTTGATTCCAAAACCTCGGTGGAGAATATCCAAGCCCGGCGACATTCTCAAGCTCACCGGCTTTGCCTTGATTCCAAAACCTCGGTGGAGAATATCTAAAGACGACTGTTGGTGAATTCTTCACGAGCTTTGCCTTGATTCCAAAACCTCGGTGGAGAATATCGCGCTCTTCGATTAACGCAATCAGTTCCTTGCTTTGCCTTGATTCCAAAACCTCGGTGGAGAATATCGCTTTTGCGCACGTTATTCGTCCGCGCGCTGCTTTGCCTTGATTCCAAAACCTCGGTGGAGAATATCAAAAACCGAGAGTTGGCCAATCGCATCGCTGCTTTGCCTTGATTCCAAAACCTCGGTGGAGAATATCAGTCAGGATGGTTACATGCTTGAGTCCAACGCTTTGCCTTGATTCCAAAACCTCGGTGGAGAATATCTTGAGCGCATCAAAAGTTTCGTCGCGCTACGCTTTGCCTTGATTCCAAAACCTCGGTGGAGAATATCATTTTCAGCAACATAATGGAGGGAGAGACGCTTTGCCTTGATTCCAAAACCTCGGTGGAGAATATCATCGTCGCTGATCTCCATTTCTTCTCCAATGCTTTGCCTTGATTCCAAAACCTCGGTGGAGAATATCGCTGGCAGCTCTCCAGTGCGGGGAGGCGGTGCTTTGCCTTGATTCCAAAACCTCGGTGGAGAATATCGTTTGCGTCCCCCAATTGTTGTGATCGTGTGCTTTGCCTTGATTCCAAAACCTCGGTGGAGAATATCATTTTCCGCCGGGGCCGGTGTAGCCGCCGGCTTTGCCTTGATTCCAAAACCTCGGTGGAGAATATCGGTGCCGCCGGCGCGGACTATGCCGTTAATGCTTTGCCTTGATTCCAAAACCTCGGTGGAGAATATCAAACGATGGCTTCGGTGACGTCGGGGACGGGCTTTGCCTTGATTCCAAAACCTCGGTGGAGAATATCCCAAGTTTTCAAATCAATCGACAACGCCACGCTTTGCCTTGATTCCAAAACCTCGGTGGAGAATATCAATTAAACCATAACACAAAAGTCAAAATCAGCTTTGCCTTGATTCCAAAACCTCGGTGGAGAATATCTGCCGCCCCCGTCGCCCCCGAGGTCACCATGCTTTGCCTTGATTCCAAAACCTCGGTGGAGAATATCGAGGCGATTAAGGATGCAATCGGCGAGCATGCTTTGCCTTGATTCCAAAACCTCGGTGGAGAATATCTCGGACTCGGTCTGGCCGCAATCTACGTCAGCTTTGCCTTGATTCCAAAACCTCGGTGGAGAATATCCGGAACCGCCGTCCGGCGCGCTTGCCGAATGCTTTGCCTTGATTCCAAAACCTCGGTGGAGAATATCGCCGAACTTGTCCGCGTGTCAATTTCCGTTGCTTTGCCTTGATTCCAAAACCTCGGTGGAGAATATCTTTGTGGCAGATTTCCGAAAAGAGTTTCCCGCTTTGCCTTGATTCCAAAACCTCGGTGGAGAATATCCATTCGCGCGCGGCTTCGACCGCGTTATCAGCTTTGCCTTGATTCCAAAACCTCGGTGGAGAATATCGGTGGCAAGGGAACAGGCAAACGAGGTTTTGCTTTGCCTTGATTCCAAAACCTCGGTGGAGAATATCCGGCCTCGCCCGTCATGTCGATGCAATCCGCTTTGCCTTGATTCCAAAACCTCGGTGGAGAATATCGTAGAAGTATTTCGGAGCAACCTTCGCCTCGCTTTGCCTTGATTCCAAAACCTCGGTGGAGAATATCCCGTCCCTGCTTCGGGACGTTGTATTCCCAGCTTTGCCTTGATTCCAAAACCTCGGTGGAGAATATCATGTGCAGGCCGTGCAATGCGCGCTCAAGGCTTTGCCTTGATTCCAAAACCTCGGTGGAGAATATCACGGCGACCCGGAGTTTAACTCCCTCATCCGCTTTGCCTTGATTCCAAAACCTCGGTGGAGAATATCCAAAATCCGGTTTGTGATGGCGAACCCATCGCTTTGCCTTGATTCCAAAACCTCGGTGGAGAATATCGGGCTTGGATGAAATGCCAAGCGGAAAAGGCTTTGCCTTGATTCCAAAACCTCGGTGGAGAATATCGCGTTCATGGCGACGCCGAGATTGTCCATGCTTTGCCTTGATTCCAAAACCTCGGTGGAGAATATCACTTGCGCGACATGATCGCCGCGTTCCTCGGCTTTGCCTTGATTCCAAAACCTCGGTGGAGAATATCGCGCAGCGGGCGAGCAAGTTCGGCCCGGTGGCTTTGCCTTGATTCCAAAACCTCGGTGGAGAATATCGCATGGCACTCCACACCACGATTCTACTCAGCTTTGCCTTGATTCCAAAACCTCGGTGGAGAATATCGCGCGGACTTGGGCGGCGATGTCCGGGATGCTTTGCCTTGATTCCAAAACCTCGGTGGAGAATATCAAATCGGTCGAGAGGCCGGCCTTACTCTACGCTTTGCCTTGATTCCAAAACCTCGGTGGAGAATATCAGTCTTCGCGCTTTGGCCTGTTGCTCGCTTGCTTTGCCTTGATTCCAAAACCTCGGTGGAGAATATCGCGCACGCATTCCATTAGACAGAACGCGCGGCTTTGCCTTGATTCCAAAACCTCGGTGGAGAATATCATTTTTTTGAGGCAATAACGTGCAACGTAGCTTTGCCTTGATTCCAAAACCTCGGTGGAGAATATCGTCTGCGTTTTTCTCCCGTCAATAATGGCGGCTTTGCCTTGATTCCAAAACCTCGGTGGAGAATATCGAGTTCCGCAGCCTCCGCCGGCGAACGGGGCTTTGCCTTGATTCCAAAACCTCGGTGGAGAATATCGCACGCTCGGCACCATCAGCCTCTCCCACGCTTTGCCTTGATTCCAAAACCTCGGTGGAGAATATCTTCCAACGACGAAATTATTTCCGTTCCATGCTTTGCCTTGATTCCAAAACCTCGGTGGAGAATATCGTGTTTCCGTAACGCCGCAATTCGTCTTTAGCTTTGCCTTGATTCCAAAACCTCGGTGGAGAATATCAACAAACACGGTCAATCCGCCCTTTCTTGGGCTTTGCCTTGATTCCAAAACCTCGGTGGAGAATATCATGGAGGATGGCTCCATCAACATGGCGGACGCTTTGCCTTGATTCCAAAACCTCGGTGGAGAATATCCGGCTGGCATGGCTAACGTTGCGAAGATAAGCTTTGCCTTGATTCCAAAACCTCGGTGGAGAATATCGTTCCGAAACTTCGAGAGGATGAATTTGATGCTTTGCCTTGATTCCAAAACCTCGGTGGAGAATATCCCGAGGCCACCGCCGGCTACCACTACGTCGGCTTTGCCTTGATTCCAAAACCTCGGTGGAGAATATCGCCGCCAAAACGCACATCCAGCTTTTCAGCGCTTTGCCTTGATTCCAAAACCTCGGTGGAGAATATCACACAACCTCAGTTTCACCTCGATCACGCTGCTTTGCCTTGATTCCAAAACCTCGGTGGAGAATATCACGGAGGACGAACAACGCCAGCGCTCCATGCTTTGCCTTGATTCCAAAACCTCGGTGGAGAATATCTGGTCTCATCGTGAGGATGCTGCTGTGCTCGCTTTGCCTTGATTCCAAAACCTCGGTGGAGAATATCGGCTCTAATTATAACTATTCAAAAAGGATTCGCTTTGCCTTGATTCCAAAACCTCGGTGGAGAATATCAAACCTGCTCGCCATGCGCAGCGAGATATTGCTTTGCCTTGATTCCAAAACCTCGGTGGAGAATATCTACTGGACGGGGCGTTACTCCCTTGAGCGCGCTTTGCCTTGATTCCAAAACCTCGGTGGAGAATATCATCAGCCTCAGCCACATGGGGAATTATACAGCTTTGCCTTGATTCCAAAACCTCGGTGGAGAATATCTGAGGTATCAAAGTTGCGATGCAAAGAGCTGCTTTGCCTTGATTCCAAAACCTCGGTGGAGAATATCCGCTGCGGATAAGACCCTCTTAATGAGGGTCTTATTTGTTTACCAAAGTTGAATTTGTTCCGGCATTTTCTCCGCCGAAGCCTCTTTTGCCGGAGATCCGTGAATTACATACGCCCGTTCCCATTGCGAACGCGTAAGAAAAAAAGCCCGCACCTTGCCTTCCGGCGGCGTGACATTTTTGATCCGGGCCAGATGGGTTTCCTGCCTTGCAAAACTAACGCACGGCCTTGCGTATACGCTGAATTGAATCATTTGGAAGCCATCATCGAGCAAGAAATCGCGAAATGCGGTGGCCGCCTTCCGTTGCGCCTTGGAGAGCACGGGCAGATCGAATGCTACGACGAGCCACCCCATTTTGAATTTTTCCACATCCATGGCCGATAATGGCGCACAGTTTCATGCAAAACGGACTGCCGGAAACCACGCACAACGCCCTCGATCACACCGCGTATATCAAGATCAAGGCCGAGATAATCCACCTGTTCCAACGAAAAGCCGGTAACCCAGCGTCGGAATTCGGTTGTCACGGCAAATGCCTCTTCATGCGAACGGTCTTTTATCCATTGATACACACGCCAGTCCACGCATGGGCGAAACGGCTCCATGAGATCATAGGCGAGCGGCGAACTGCGTTCACGAATGGCGTGCGAAATGCCGACTGTCGGATCAAGACCGAAACCGTAAAGCTTTTGAAGAACCGTCGAAAGCAGCACGGCATATCCGTAATTGAGCAAATCGTTCAGCCCCCCAAGTTTTCGGCCACGAGCAAACCCCTCGATCCGCAAACCTTCCGCAAAAATTTCCCAGAAAATTTTTGCGCAACCACCCTCTTTGCGAGCGGAACGGGCGCGGCTGGCACGTTCGAGGTTTTTGGTGGCATTGGAGTCCGGTGCGATGAGCCGGGCAAGCGCAAGTTGATTGGCGCATTTGGCATCTATGGTTTTGTTCCAAAGTCTTGCGCGCACGGCAGGTGACAATGTGAGGTGTTTGCGCGTAAGTAGAGTGTCGGTGGATCGGCATGCGGGAAGCAATAGACTGACCGGCTGAAATCGTTCGCATATGATCAATGCGACGCCTTGTTTTGCCGACTCAAGAAACAGATGACTGTGTATGCGCGCCGAAAAACTCGTGATGACAATGGCCGCTATATCTTCGAGGGGAAGCTGCCTGGTGCCTGTTTTGGTGCTGCAAACAAGTTGTCCATTGCGACATGTCAGGTCGGCCTCCGGAGCATCGATGCTGACGATATGGTAGGACATCGCGCTTCGAGTATCTGCTACTCAGAATGTGTTGCTACAGCAATTGACTGTCCAACCAAGCCTGTATTCAAAATTTCAATACCATCGCGAAGCAACGTTTTCAGCGATACGTTACGCTTACAGTCATTGCGTCCAGATGCCGCATAATTTATTCGATCCGGAAAACTCATGTCCAAGCATTGCCCGATTTTGGCATCATTTTTAACTCCCCGAACCATCCATACACCTTCATATTTTCCTTTAGGCACCCGAATGAGCATTCCTATCCGCAATAATCTGGGCCTTTCATGGTCATTTCGTTTGGCAAGTTCATCCATGCGATGCCATACTTTGTGCCATGGGATAACGATACATTTATCCTCGCCTTCGGGGGCGTGATCAAGAATCGCCACGCCAAAATTATCCGTAATGACACGCACGCCTTTTTGAGGGCGTAGTTTACCTTCGCCCTTTGTCGGAGCAAGTCCGACAGTTTTTGCCACTGGTTCTGTCGTTTCCTTCACGCTAATAGCGCCTGTTTTTATATCGCGTGTCCGCTGGCGTAAATGAACACGTCCATCCTCCACGCGAACGACACCACGCGTATTTTCCTCAACATGCATGCCACCCATGTCAGCGGGCACATGCTGGACGACACGCTTTTCAGCAAGTCGCTGGCGAATTTCCTCGCGATATTCCTTGCGCAACTCGCGCAAACCGAAACGGCCTTGGGCATCGAAATCAAAACAACCAGTCGCACGGAGTCTGGCTCGATCCGATTCATTCGGATTGCGCTTGAGCATCAATTCCCACAATCCCCCGTCGCGAGGCAGGAGCACTGACGCATAGGCAAGCGCGCAAGCATCGAGCGCATGGTGCAGATGCGTGATGTTGCGAATGTCCTTTTTGATTTTCAGCGCGCCGTCCTTGTCACGAATATCTGGCGCGGCAAGTTCGAGGCAGCCGAGCAGGCTCCATGATTTGCGAACCTCGCCTGTAACGGATCCCGGAATGGACACAACGGGTGGCGATTTTGGTAAATCCGCAAAACTCTTTGCAAGGAGTTGAGCACCCAGACGAACAAGCTGAGATGTTGCTGTGAGGTCGCCGGGCAAAAAGGTCTTTTCCTTCTCTTCGTAACGGGAAAGTAATAAAAGCGCTTTGCGGTTTTTTTTGCGACGCTTGTCGTCCGTGTGGCCTTTGTATGCCTCAAGATTCTCAACCCACTCTTTGTATTTATTCAGCGGGCGTATGGATAATTGCGGCATCCCGGGAACAGGGTTCCCCTGCTCTTCTTCAATGAACTGCCAAGCCGTGCGAGCGCCTTTCCATTTGTTAATTTCCGAATACGTGACAACAAGCGAGTCAAGCGAGTCGGATGGGCGCTGTGAACGCGGTATGATGTGGTCTTTGTCAACTCGTCGCGTAACGAGGTCGATCGGTTCAAATATTTGCCCTGTGTAAGGGCATTGCCAATCGAGATCATCGGCAATGCGCGCCTTGCGAATGAGCCCGGCGGTGATCTCAACAGGTTTGCCCTCAAACGTCTGGCCATCAAATGCTGCTTCGAGCCGTTTGGAAACCTTGTCGTGATTCGAAAGGCGCAAACCAAGTTCCTGTTCAATTTGTTTGGCTGTCTTTCCGGACATTTCTCGCAAATCGCGATTCACTTCGATCGTGAGGCGTGCAACACGGCTGCGATCACCATTTGCAAACTGCGGATCTGCGATCAGATCGCGCAGAAGCCTTTCGAGAATGAGCAGGCGATGCCGGACAAGGTGATTGTTGATTTGCTCCTCAATACTGCGGTTGAGTTGGGCGCGACGCGCTTCTTCACCGAGATAAAGACAACCGCCTTCTTCCTTCGGATGCCTGCCTTGCATAACTTCCTCGGATGCGCGAACAAGAAGCGAACGGGCAAAAGCCGCGCGTCCGGAGATTTTTTTGACGCTGGTTTTCTCGACGAGCAGTGTTTCACGGGTGAGCACCAAATCTTTTTTGCGCTTGCGAGTATTGGATGCATCGAGAATGGACGCCAGCGCTTCATCAAATGGCGCGACGGGGTCGCCGACTTTTTCAACAAGCGCGCGAAGGTCGGCAATGGATAGCAATTTGCCGCGTTGCCACGAATCTCTCGCTCGTTTCTGCACACGTGGCGACATGGTGGGCCAGAGTTTTTCAAGTCGACCTGTGCGCGTAAGTTTAGTCACAGGATCAAGCTCAAGCGCGTCATCCGCATCCGGGTGCATAAGCAACATGTCGAGATTATCTCGCTGAATACCGGGCAATGAGCGAACGGCATCCTTGAGCTCTTTCTTGGTAAGGCGGCCCGCTTTACGCATCACCTCGTCGAGGACAAGTCGTTCGGGTGGAGAAAGCGGACGGAGCGCATTTTCCCCCACAGCTGCAACACGAATGTTCGCCAGCTGCATGGCCCAGCGAAATCGGAAGAACTCAGGGCAATTACGCGAAGGAACCTTTTCGCCACTGATGGGACATTTGGAAATAATGCGGTTGTCAAAGCGTGGAACAAGCTGCCCGAACAAAAGCCCCCCTTCATAACGCGCAGGCAGCACAATGCCGGCGGCGGCCAATTGTCCGCGATCATCCTTGGTAAGCCTGTCTGTCATTAACAGGCGAATGAACACATCGTCCAATTTGGGCAGTTTGCCGGAGTGAGCCTCGAGTATACGACGAACTTCATACTCCACAGTTTTTCGAGGGAATGCGGCATTTTTTGCCTTGAAGCGAATACGTGATGATTTTTTTGCCCCCTGCGGATCAAGTTCAAGCACGCGAACAATAGTTTCGGCCATTGTTTGGGTGCCGTATTGTTGCATGAGTGAAATCGCATTGGATTCCTTTTCTGTGTCCTCCTTTGAATCAGCATCGGCGGCATCGTTTGACCAACGTCGGTTGCCATCGTAACCACGGTTGTGCGCATACCAGCGCAACACATCCCACAACTGCACCCACGTGAGCAATGCGGAGGCCTCGCCATCCTTTGGCGCAAGCACACGCGCCGCAAGAAGCCAGGGCGCCGGGTCACCACCTGCTTGTCGATGCTTGGCCTGGAGATCAGCGGCAGAAAGCACGTCTATATGCGCCAGCAATTTTTCCATGCGCGCCACACGCTGGCGCGTGGAACGCACGTGTCGGCGCTGGCGGCGATAATCACGACGCTTACTCGCTAGACAATCATCAGAGCCGAAAATAACAACCCCGGTGCCAAGAAGGCGGAGTTTATTTTCTCGCGCCTGTGTCTGCAAAACAGCCCAGCCAATCGAACTGTGTCCGACATCAAACGCGAACTGCAGATCCTGCAAATTAGGGGTTGCGCTCATGCACACATCTTTTCAGCGTTTGCCTCGGAATCAAGACAAAGTCTGAAGTGCAAACCGTGTCCCTGTTCGCCGCGCGAACACACCGTGTTCAAAAGCACTTTTTAAAACCAGCATGCTGTAAAGCCTGCTGGTTTTTCCATTATTATGAAGTAATCGTCATTCACACTCACGCCAACTCCAAACCGGGCTCGATGGCGAGGGTTGGGATTGCGACGGGCTTCGCGCCGGGGTCGGCCCAGGCGGCGAAAGCGATCATTGAGGCGTTGTCGCCGGTGTGGCGCGGCTCGGCCATGAGAAACGGAATGCGGTGCTTTTTTGCGATGCACTCGAACGCGCCGCGGAGCGTTTTGTTGTTCGCCACGCCCCCGGACAGGCCGATGCTCGCATAGCGGTCGGCGGTGGAGGCGCGGTTTTGCGCGAGGGCGTTGGTGGTTTTGCGCACGAGCGCGTCGATCACCGCCTGCTGGTAACTCGCGCACAGGTCGGGCATGCGCGCGGTGATTATGTCGGGCGCCATTTTTTCGAGCGTGTAGCGGAGCGCGGTTTTCAGGCCCGAAAAACTAAAGTCGAGATCGCTGCGCGGTCCGATGCCGCGCGGAAAATCAAAGGCGTCAACCTTGCCTTCGGCGGCGAGTTTTTCGACGAGCGGGCCGCCGGGATAACCGAGGCCGAGGAGTTTTGCGCCCTTGTCGAGCGCCTCGCCCGCGGCGTCGTCGCGCGTGGTCGAGATGACTTTGACACGCCGGTCCCGGTCAATGCGGAAGAGAATCGTATTGCCGCCCGAGACGATGAGGCCGAGATGCGGCAGCAGCGCGGCGAAATTTTCGCCGAACTTTTCCGGGGCCGACGCGTGCAGCGCGATGAAGGGCGAAAACGCATGTCCGCGCAGATGGTTGATTCCGACGAGGGGAACGCCGAGCGCGAGCGCGAGCGATTTTGCCGCGGCGACACCGATGGCAAGGCATCCGGCGAGTCCCGGCCCGTGCGTGACGGCGATTTGCGCGACGCCCGAAAAACCGTCCGACGCATCACGCGCGCGTTCGAGCAGCGGCGCGATGGTGCGCAGGTGTTCGCGCGTGGCGAGGTCGGGCACGACGCCGCCGTAGCGTCCGTGCAGCGCGATTTGCGAATGCACCCATTCATGCGCGATGCCGCGCGCCGGGTCAAATAGTGCGGCGGCGGTTTCATCGCAGGATGTTTCGATGGCAAGAATCATGGTGGCGGTTGCGCTCCAAGGCCAAACATTCCGCCTTCGCCGGTCAATGTCGCAAAATAGAAATGCTTTGCCGCAAAAGGCTGTTTGCCGCGCGCGTTTGCGCCAGCAGCATCGACGTCCGTTGCCTCCCTTCCCCGCCCTTTTTTTGTTTCCGCAAAAATAATAAACCTCAAAAAAACCACACACACATCCATGCACCCGAACAGATGGAAGATGCCCGCCCTGAAAAAATTAACGCGCGCGTTTGCCGCATTCGCCCTGCTCGCCGCGATGGCCGGGACCGCCGCCGCCTCGCAACTCCACACGCTCGCAAATGACAAGCTCCAGGTGTCGATCACCGGCAGGGGCGAACTCGCCAGCCTCAAGAATCTCGCGACCGGGCAGAACTACGCCGGCGGCGGGCATTTGTGGCGCCTCTATTACGACACGCCGAAATACAAGGAGCTGCAGGTGACGGCGGACTCGCAGGCGCCCAAGGTTTCGCGGAAGGACGGCGTCATAACAATCAGCTACGACAAGCTGGTTCTCGACGGACGCGCGCTGAACATGCAGGTGCGCTTCGACATCTGGCTCGAGGACGACTTTGTGCGCTTCTCCTCGGAAGTGAAAAACAACGAGCCGCACACCGTCATCCGCGAGCTGCATTATCCGCTCGTCGCAAACATGCCGCTGCCAAAAGACCACAAGCTGCTCATAACCGACACCGGCGGCCAGGTCTTCAGCGACGTGCGCCGGGAGATCATGCGAAGGGGCAACACCGCCGCCCCATACCGCAGCCCCGCGCAGTATTTCCGGCAATGGGACGTCAGGTATCCCGCCCGTTTCGTGACCACCTGCGCGTCGAATTGCTTCGCGTTTTTCAGCGACACCCAGGGCCTTTATTTCGGAAGCCACGACCCCTCGTTTCAGGACACCTGGCACGGCTTGCGCCTTTATCCCGACAAGGCGGGCGCGTTCACGCAACTCGAGGCCGGCTTCTACAAATACCCGCAATGCGTCAACGGCCAGACATGGAAGTGCGACGCAAACGTCATCGGCCCCTACTCGGGCACATGGCACCAGACCTCGAAACTCTACCGCCGCTGGGCCGACACCTGGTGGGAGCACCGCGACCCGCCCGCGTGGGTCAAGCGCATGAAAAGCTGGCAGCGGATAATCCTGCGCCATCAATACGGCGAGCAGTTTTTCAAATACACCGACCTTCCGGGCCGCATCAAAAGCGTGGGCGAAAGCGTGGGCGCCGACGCCGTGTTTGCCTTCGGCTGGTGGGAAACCGGCATGGACAACGGCAACCCGCACTACGACGCCGACCCCGCGCAGGGCGGCGACGCGGGTTGGAAAAAAGCAATCGCCGACTACAAAAAAGACGGCGGACGGTTGCTGCTCTATTTCAACGGCAAGCTCATCGACCGCGAAAGCGAGTTCTACAAAAACGGCCCCGGAAAGGAAATCTGCTACAAGGACAACACCGGCGCGGAACTCACCGAGCAATATCGCTTCACGGGCATGGCCACGTTTCTGGGCAACTACAACGCGCGCACCTTTGTGGTTGCCGACACACGCGACCCGCGCTGGCAGAAAATGCTCCTCGAATGGGCGGCCCGCGCTTACGACTACGGCGCCGACAGCGTCTTCTACGACCAGCTCGGCTACGTTGAGCGCACGACCAACTGGGACATCAGCGGCGAGTTCCCGATTCCCCACCACCGCGTGCTCGCCGACAAGGCCGCCGTGCTAAAAAAGATACGCGCGCAAAACATGAAAAAGGATCCGCAGTTCGCCCTGGGCACCGAATGGCTCACCGACGCCACCGCGCAGTATTGCGACTACATACACATCTACACAACGACGGCGGGCCCGAACAGCTTCATAGACTGGTTCCGTTACACATTTCCCGAAGTCATCGTCTCCGACCGCGAAATCCGCGACGACACCGACATCGAGCGCCGCGTCAACAACACCGTCCTGAAAGGCCTGGTCAACGACATCGAAATCTACCGCTGCCGCGACCTCATCGACAAAACGCCCACCTACCAAGCCTACCTCGCGAAAATCAACGAGATCAAGGAACGCTACATCGACCTGATCGTGGCCGGCACCTATCGCGACACCGAAGGTTTCACGAACTCCAACCCGCAAGTCGAGGCCCGCGCCTACACCAACGGCAACGGCATGGCCGTTGTGGTGACGCAAACCGTCGAGGCTCCGCAAACCACCGCGATCACCGTCCCCGGCTACAAATACAAGGAATCCAGAACGGCCAACGGCGCCACCGTCTCGAAGGACGGCGGCAAAGTCTCGCTCGGCCAGCACGCCCTCGCCGTGCTCGTTTACGAAAAAAACATGTAGGGGCGCACCTCGCGTGCGCCCTCGCGCCCGCCCGCTTTGTGAAACCGTCAGCAAACACACACTCGCCCACAAGGGCGCACGCAAGGTGCGCCCCTACGCCGACTGATTTTCCCGTCGCGCGCATCTCCGCCAACGGCGTCCAGGCCGAAATCTGCCTGCCGGATTCCGACGCGGGCTACTACCGCGGCACGCGCTTCGACTGGGCGGGCGTGATTCGCGACCTGCGCTGGCGCGGACACCGCTACTTCGGCGAATGGTTTCCCGCGCACGACCCGTTGCGTCACGACGGCATCTGCGGCCCGGTCGATGAGTTCACACAATCCGGTTACGAGGACGCCGCCGCGGGAGACGAGTTCCTGAAAATCGGCGTGGGCGCGTTGCGCAAAACCACCGACGCCCCCTACGACCGTTTCCAAACCTACCCGATCTCAAACAAAGGCAAACGGCAAACCGGCATAAGCGCCGACCGCGTGGATTTCCAGCACACGCTAACCAGCGGCGACCTCGCCTACGACTACCGAAAAACGCTGCAACTCACCACCGACAAACCCGGCTTGCGACTGGAATACGCACTCAAAAACACGGGCGCGAAACCGCTGGAGGGACAAGTTTACAACCACAACTTTTTCACCATCGACGGCATGACCACGGGCCCGGACACCGAGATCCGCCTCCCCTTCCGCCCCCAAGGCGACTGGCGCGAGGCGTATGACAGCGTGGCGCTAACCGACACCGGCATAAATTTTTCGCGCGAATTAAACGCTAGCGAAAAAGTTTTCATGGGCAACCTCCACGGTTACGATCCCGCGCAAACCGGCTACGCCTTCGAGTTATGCAACCGCAACTCGGGTGCCGGAGTGCGCGCCAAGGGCAGCGGACACCTCTCGCACATCGTCTTCTGGGCCTGCCCCGCAACCGCCTGCATCGAGCCCTACACCACACTCCAAGTCCACCCCGGCCAAACCGCACGATGGACAATCGAGTATGAATTTTTCGAGCGCTAATCGCGGCGTCGCCACGTCGCAAAAACTAAGCCCCCGCCACTCGCGCGGCGGGGACTTTGGCATGATCGTATCTTTCCAAAAAACCGGCGGCGCCGGTTAATTGATTTCGATTTTGCGAGGCTTGAGCGCCTCGGCTTTCGGAAGCGTGACGGTCAACACGCCGTCGGCAAACTCGGCATGGATTTTTTCCACGTCGATCCGGCCCTCGTGCTGGAACGAAAGCGCAAACGCCTCGTCGCCGGTTTCGCGATGGAGCGTGATCCACTCCTCCGGGCTTTTCCACGCGCGCTCACCGCGAATGCCCAACACCCCGTTTTCATCGGTGATGGAGAGGTCCTTCTTGGCGACGCCCGGCAGGAACGCTTTCAGCGTCCACGATGTGTCGTTGGCGACAATATCGTAGCGGGGCCGCACTACGGCGGTCGTGTTGTGGTTCGCGGACTCGGCGCGATTTGCAGCCGGGAATATGGATTTGATGAGTGACATGATGTGTTTTCCTTTCTGTTTGAAATGCGGGTTAATGTTCATTCGCGGTCAGTTGACGGAGATTGTCAGCTTGCGCGGTTTCGCCTGCTCCTGTTTTGGAAGCGTGATCGTGAGGATGCCGTTCTCGCTCGCGGCGCTGATTTTGTCGGCCTGCGTGTTCTCGGGGAGAAGGACGCTGCGCTTGAGCGTGACGGTTTGCGAATTGTCGCCGTCGCCCGTCTTGCGCGCCGCGGAAATCTCCAGCGAGCCATCGACCACCTCGACCGTGATGTCGCCGCGGGCGATGCCGGGAAGCTCGGCGCGGACATAGCTGTTGTCCTTGTCCTCGTAGATATCGAGAGGGAAGAATTCGCCGTTGCAGGAGTTGCCCTTGCCACCCCAGAACAAGCCGAACAAATCCTCGAATTGTGTATCGAAATCACCCGCCATCCTGCGCGCCAGTTCGGTGCCGAACGCGGAGGCCGGGCGGAGTGTGCAAGGATATGCGTAACGTGTCATTTTCATGGTTGTTGCCTTTCTGTTTTTGGTTGTTGGTGAAAAGTTGTTCATGTGATGAATGGCCCCGTGGCCGTGATGCCTCCTTGTTAAGCTGAAACGGTGCCGAATGCGCGAAACGCGCAACACGCGCACTTTCAAAGACTTGATTTTCGAGCGCTGGGACACCTGTGAAAAGTTGTCCGCCCGGATGTCACACGCATCGGGAAATTTCGGCACGCCCCGCGCTTTTCCTTTTGCGGCGGCGACGGAGGGCGTGCAAAAATCCGCCAACAACAATGAGCGCGAAACTTGCCTTCACATGCGGAGACCCGGCGGGCGTCGGCCCGGAAATCATAGCGGCGTGGCTTGCCGCGCATCCAGCACGGGCGCGCGATGTCGCCGTGATCGGCCCCGCGCAATGGCTGCGCGCCCTGCCCTCGCACACACCCGCCGCGAAGGATGCGACGCTCGTAAGCGCGGACTCCGGACAATTCGAAATGACGCCGGGCCGCCCATCCGTGGAAGGCGCGCGCATCGCGCTCGCCGCCATGGAGCGCGCCGCCGAGGGTGTGCGAAGTGGCGAGTTCTCAGGCGTCGTCACCGGCCCCGTCAGCAAAAGCTGGCTGCAAAAAGCGGGCTACCCGTTTCCCGGGCAGACGGAGTTTTTCGCGGCGCGCTGGGGCGGTGTTCCGACGATGGCGTTTTGCGGAGGCCGGCTGCGCGTTGTGTTGCTGACATGGCACATCCCGCTGCGCGAAGTGCCGGAACATTTGACGCCGGGGGAAATCTCGCGCGCCGTGCGCGCCGCGGACGAACTCGCGCGCGCCGACGGCATCGCCGCGCCGCGCATCGGCGTGTGCGGACTCAACCCGCACGCGGGCGAAGGCGGCATGCTCGGCGCCGAGGAACGCGACACAATCGACCCATTGCTCGACACACTGCGCGCCGGCGATTTCCCGAAACTCTCGCACTGCGAACCGAGCGACACGATTTTCGGACGCGCATTGCGCGGCGAATTCGACGTGATCGTCGCCCTCTACCACGACCAGGGGCTCGCCCCGTTGAAAACAATCGACTTCGACGAGGCGGTGAACGTCACCCTCGGCCTGCCGCACGTGCGCACCAGCCCCGACCATGGCACCGCCTTCGGCATCGCGGGCAAAGGCGAGGCAAACCCGAGAAGTTTCACCAACGCCGTGACCGTCGCACAGCGGTTGATCGCGCTGCGGGCAGGATGATTAAATACGAGCACGGCACCAAGGGCGCCGCACAACGTAGTCCGCGGGTTGCGACGCGTGCGCGGGCGGGCGAAACTCTCGTTGCGCAGGGGTCTCGCAAGCAACGCGCACAACCCATGAAATTTTCGCCCCAACAATTCTTGGATTGCCCGCGCAAACCTATCCATGCTCGCTTTCATCACCATGGACTTCTTTCAGGCTCAGGATAACGCGCGCAAAAAATCGGCGCGACTCGTGTTTTTCTACATCGCGGCGGTAATCGCGATCATCGCCACGATTTATTTCGCCATAGTATTCGGCATGCGCCTGCTCATCTCGGAGAGCAACAATCCCGATTTGTATTTTCCAATCTGGCAGCCGGAAGTATTTATTGGCACCGCGGGCATCACCATCGCCGTGATCGGGCTCGGCAGCCTTTTTAAAACGCTGTCGCTGCGCTCGGGCGGGGGCGTCGTCGCGCGCTCGCTGGGCGGGCAGCTTGTCTCTCCAAACACAAGCGATCCGCAACGCCGCCGGCTCGTCAACATCGTCGAGGAAATGTCCATCGCCGCCGGCGTGCGCATGCCGGAAGTTTACGTGCTGCCGGAGGAGGGCATCAACGCGTTTGCCGCCGGCTACTCGCCGGATGACGCCGCGGTGGCCGTCACGCAAGGCGCGCTCGACTCGCTCTCGCGCGACGAATTGCAGGGAGTGGTCGCGCACGAGTTCAGCCACATCCTCAACGGCGACATGAGGCTCAACATCCGCCTGATCGGATTGCTCTTCGGCATCCTGCTCCTGACGATCATCGGGCGCGTCATTGTGCGAATCGGTTTCTCGTCGGGGGGACGCTCGTCAAAAAACAAAAGCGGCGGCGTGGTCGTGATGGCGTTGCTCGGCCTCGCGCTCATCATCATCGGTTACATCGGCGTGATTTTCGGGCGCCTGATTCAGGCGGCGGTTTCGCGCCAGCGGGAATTCCTGGCCGACGCGTCCGCCGTCCAGTTCACACGCAATCCGGACGGCATCGCGGGAGCCCTGAAAAAAATCGGCGCCGCGACATCGGGCTCGCGCATCGAAAGTCCGCACGCCACCGAGACCAGCCACATGTATTTTGCGAGCGCGCTGCGCTCATCGTTCGGCGGCGCCTTTGCCACGCACCCGCCGCTCGACGCGCGCATCAAGGCCATTGATCCCTCGTTCGACGGAAACTTCAAAGCGGCAAAAAAAACATCCATCGCAACCGAGGCGGCGCAAACTCGCGCCAGCGCAAACGCATCGCACCCGCCGCGCGTTCCCGGCACGCCCCCGCCATTGCCCGCGGCAGTCGGCGCGGCGGCGTTTCTGGCGGCAATCGCCTCCGCCGAGGCTCCCGACGCGCAGAAAGGCGCGGAAATACTGGCGGCAATCCCGGAGGATTTCCGCGAAGCCGCGCGCGATCCCGAACGCGCGCGCGCAGTGCTACTGGCGACGTTGTATGACAAGACCAACGCCGAGGCAGCCGCCAAGCAGGACGCCGCGGTCGCGCGCGCGCTGAGCACGACGGAACGCGTGGCGTTCATTGAACTGGTGGCGCGCATCGAAACCGTTCCCTCATGGACGCGCATCGCACTCGGCGACCTTGCGCTCTCGGCGATCCGCCACGTGGACGCGCGCCTGATCAACGCCACGATCGACGCGGTGGACGCCTTCATCGAAGCCGACGGCGAGGTGAGCCTGCACGAATACGCCCTGCGCAAGGTAATCCACCGCAACCTGCGCCCGCCCGGAAACCCCGGCGTGCTCATCAAAGCGTGCGCGGCCGTCGCGGACGAAATCGCGCTCATATTGAGCGCGGCGGCGCGCGCCGGAAGCTCGGCGGAAACCTCGCAACAACACGCATTTGAAACAGGCGCGTCCGCCATCCGCGAAACGCAACCGGACATCGCGCTCTCAATGGCAAGCGCAACCGGCATGAGCGCCAAAACCCTGACCCGCGCGCTCGACCGCCTCGACATCTGCACGCCCGCCGTAAAACGCACCGTGATCAACGCGCTCGTGCGAACCATCTCCGACGACGGAAAAATCGAGGTGGAAGAGCAAAACCTCCTCCGTGCCATCGCCGCCGCGCTGAACTGCCCCGCACCGGTGCTGGTGGAGTGATCGAAAGCTGACACTTTGAGTTTGCGCGGTCATGCGCCCCATTGTTTTGTTTTTATTAAAATAATAATGTTACCAAAATTTCAGTCTCTTGAACAAACATCCTCAGATGGCAATTTCGATTATGGCCAAGTGTTTTTTCGGGAAAAGACATCTGGCGCAGATCGTCTGGTCATCGGAAGCAAAGACGGACATATTAATTTGATGGAGTCATTGTGCAGTGACTGGCCTGATGGGTGGTATGTGCTTTATGTATTGTTCGTTCCACGAACAGGCAGAAAAGAAGGGAGATATCAGTCACGTCTTTTCACCAATTTTACAGAACTTCAGGTTTTCAATGGCACGCACCAAGCCTTCCTTGAAGGAGACGGGCGTCACCATTATTGGATTGGGACGCCATCCAATGCCGGCCTGCTTGTATATGATCAACACAACGTGATTTTCGCCTATGGCGACTTGAATCATTACACAAGTATTCTGCGGGTCAGGGGATTTAAGGAACAGGAATTTTGGTTTCCCTCACCGCATAAACATCATTACCACATGACCAACGATCAACTAGAAGATGAATTGTTTGCCGCTGATGATTGGGCGTTTCACCCATTACAGAAACAAGATCAATGGGATTAAAAAGAGTGGATGAGGCTTTGACTAATCTTGGACGTTAAGAAAAACATGTGGCGCATCACCATAATCCTTAATGTAGTAATACTTGGCATCATGAGCCTTGGCGCTTCCGCATTTCAGATGCGTCTTCGGAATAATTATCTTCATCATCCGGATGATTCTCGTCCCATGGATTTGCTTCCGCAGATAAGCCATCTGGCACTCAAGGGATATTGGCTGATTTATACGCTGCCGTTGGTCTGGCTCATTGTTAGCGTCCTGCTCATTTCGGCTCTAAAGAAAAATCCGGAAAAGAGAGACGATTGGATTCAACTCCATACATCCGCCACGCTGTTTATTGGCGCCGGAATTTTGCTCTTTTTCGTGACGGCTGGGATGCTTCCTTTCACAAGCGCCCATCTCTATCTTTCAAAATAAAAACATTGGGACACAAACTCCGAGGTGCTTAAGAACGACACAATTTCAAACCGCAGAGGCAGAGTAGCGCACGATCTCGAAACGAAAAAATTCTTCATTTTGAAACTTGGCAGACTGTTTTCCCAAAATCCTGAATATTAAGCATCATGCGTTCCAAGCAGACAAGGCTTCTTGACTCAATTTCGGATGCGTTTCCTGTGTGCGCAACACATGCAACACTTTCCTTGCGACAGGGCGACGAGATTGACTCATATAACACACCTCCCCCGGATATCGTGCCAGCTGACTGGCGTAATATTCCTGATGGCGATCTGGAGGCCTACCATTGGGGATTCACGCATCTCGACACCGATTCTTGGCGATTCTATTTGCCTGCTTTCCTTGCATATTCAATTCGACACATGTCCTGCGGCGAATCGCTCGTGATTCATGCCTGTCTCGGCAATCTTCGGCCACCAGACAGGATTCCAGCGCGTTTCAACACGCTCAACGACCAGCAACGGCGAACTGTGGTCGGCGTGTTGGAGTTTCTGGCGTTTGACTGCGAATCGGGTTTCGCGGCTGCCGCCTGTCAGGTCTTGGAGGAATATTGGATCAAGAACCCGTTTAACTCGGATACCTGATGCGTATTTCTTTCGATATTGATGACACTTTGGTCATCCACGCCCCGAACACGCCGACGGAACCCCGACGCTTTCCAGTCTTCGTTCACCGTTGGTTTGGCGAGCCTCTTCGTCGAGGCACTTGTTCACTGATGGCCGGGCTGCGCCGTCGCGGATGTAGCATTTGGATTTATACTTCATCAGGCCGCACACCATTTGGCATTCGCTTGTGGATGTTTTTGTATGGCATTCGAATTGATGGAGTGATCAACGACGAACGACATCGGCGCAATTTGAGCAAACACCGGTTTATTCGCATGCCATCAAAGTTCCCGCCTGCATTTGGCATAGATTTGCACATTGATGATTCCGAAGGCGTTTTGATGGAGGGACGGGATCACGGCTTTCGCGTGATTGTCGTCAGCCCGCATGATGAGCGGTGGACAAAAAAGGTGCTGGACGCAGTAGATGCCGTGGATTCGGACATTCTTCCAAAGACTCCGGTCACCCCTACGCCGCCGCGCGGGTCAGGCGGTCGTTGAGGGCGGCGGCGAGGGCGCGGTCTTTTGACGCGGGGCTGGCAGGGGCGAGCTCGGCGTGGATTCTTTTCCAGGTTTTTTCCGGGCAGTCGAGGGCTCGCAGGGCGGCGAAGAGGTTGTGCGCGGCTTCGCCCAAGTCTTGTTTCTCCGAGAGCGGAAAGATGTTTTCGCCCCGGAGTTTTTTGGAGGCGAAGAGCGGGAGAACAGCTTCGTTCTTGGGGATGCGAGCGATCAGCGCGGGCGTGATGCGGGCGTGCAGCACAACAGGGGTTTTCGGGCTGTAGTGTTTGCTCAACATTCCCGGGGCGAGTTCGGCGCGGGCGGTTGTGGCGGGGCGTTTTTTTGCCGCTGCGGTCACGGGCACGCGAAGGACGCGGGTGATTTCAGCGGCGCCGATTTTTCCGGGGCGCAGGATTTTCGGGCGGCGCGGATCGCGCAGGTCGACAATTGTCGATTCGAGCCCGATGTCGCAATCGCCGCCGTTGAGGATGTGGCGAATTTTTCCACTCAAGCCGTCGCGCACATGCGCCGCGCAGGTGGGGCTGATGTAGCCGAAGGGGTTTGCGCTCGGGGCGACGAGCGGCAGGCCGCACTTTTTGAGGAGCGCGCGGAAGAGCGGATGCGCGGGCATGCGAACGGCAACGCTCGGCAGTCCGGAGGTGGCGAGGTCGGGCACGGTGTCCTTTTTCGGGAGGACGAGCGTGAGCGGGCCGGGCCAGAAGGCGCGGGCGAGTTTTTCCACGGCGGGATTGCGGTGCGCGAGTTGATCGAGTTGCGCGAGATCGTGGATGTGAACAATGAGGGGATCGTTTGCGGGGCGGCCCTTGGCGCGAAAAATGGCGGCGCAGGCATCAGTGGAGAACGCATTGCCCGCGAGCCCGTAAACCGTTTCGGTGGGCACGGCGACGAGCTCGCCGCGTTGAAGAGCCGACGCAAGCATGGCAAGGTTGCGCGGCGTGCCGCGATAGATGCGGGTTTTGAGGAAAGGCATCGGGGAAAAGTTTAGGGTTTAAGTTTAAGAGTGGCTGACTGTCGCTTCGCTCGAAACCGGCACTCCGGCCCTTGGTTTTCTGATTTTCAGCCTTCAGGCTTTCAGCTCTTCTGTTCTTCCCACCAGCGGGCACAAAAAAGGCCGGAAGCATCCGGCCTTGGAAAGGTTGTTGCGCGGAACGATGGCCTGCCTTACTGGGCGAGGAGCATGTTGCGCGAGCGCTTGATGGTCTTCGTGATGCGGCGCTGCTGCTTGGCGGTGAGGTGCGTCCACTTGCGCGGGAGAATCTTGCCCGTGTCGGAGACAAAGCGGTTCATAAGCTGCGGCGCGGTGAAGGGAAAGTTCTCCGGCGTGAGGCTCTGTTGTTGTGGTGCGTCGGGCTGTTCTGTCGTGCTCATTTGAAAAAGAATGTGAATAGATAGGCGCTGAATCCCCGCTGTCAACAGGCGATTTTAAGCGTTTTTTTGGCAGGCGACGGTCAACTCATCTCAAAATTTTCGATTGATGAGACGTTGCTTCCAAACCAAGCGGCGGTTGGCGGGCTGCCGGCCTCCGGTCTCGAAACCAGGTCACGGGGACGAGGCGCAGCGCGTCCCGCATGTCTTTACGCCTTTGGTTTTCGTGTCGGGTTGATCACAGGGGCGGTTTCCTTGGCGTGTATTCGGGTGTCAATTCCGGTAACGGTGGCGATTGAGCGCTTTATCAATAATCTCATTGTATCTGTCCTCAAAATACGCATGCGTGGCGAGCTCCACATGTGTGAGCTGTTGCTGGTCGCGCCAGATTGCCAAAGTCACATGAAAAAAGCCGCATCTTCCATATGCGGAATACGAGCCACTGCGATTGTTCACCGGAGTCAATGCAATGCCCCGCGACTGAAAATATGCCCGCATTTTGGAAACAACCGCATCGCGCGTTTCATCCGTCGTATAGATGCAAGACTCAGCGCGAATCATTGGATGCGATACCGTTTGCTCATAGATGACATTCTCCCTTCGCACCTTGTCCCCTGGCAGCGGCGCGTTCGCGATCAAATCGGAAAATGTATAAAATGCCCCCGACATCGGCTCGCCGTGGCGAACCGTGCGAACCCATCTGGAGCCCGCTCTTTCACCGTAACTAAAACCGCATGTCGTGCAGGCAAGCGCCTCATTGCCCTTGCCCGCGCCGGCGGCAACCACGGTCTCATGCCCAAACGCGCATGACGTTGGAGGGCCAAAGTCGCAAAGCGGCAGATAGTCATCGTTGTGAAGCGCAACGGGAATAACCGTGACTCGCACCGGAACCGTGCGCGTGTATAACGCAAACGCGGCGATCACAAAAATGTAGGTGATCCAGCGGAACCTCGATATTTTGCGAAGAAAAGGGCTTTTTTCAGAAGATGGAGCGGTCATGGAATCAATGTGGTTGCACGCAATTAACACGCGCAACTCGGGGGAATATTAATGACCAAAAGCGGCCGCCCGAAAAAACTGCGGTTCTTCCCTCATTCCCGCACGAATTTATCCTTCGGCACCGGCAGGGACAGTTCGTTCAGTTTCCCCGCGGCGGAGACAACTTCGTAGGCTGTGCGGAAGTGCAGCTTGCCGAACTCGCCCAAGGCGCGCGCGCCGAAACGCTCGATGATTTCCGCCGCCTGTTTTTTCACAAGGGGGCCCGCGCCTTTTTGCAGTTTTGCGCCGAAACGCTTTGAAAGTTTTTGCATCTGCCGCACGTATTCCGCGCGCGCGCAAATCGACGCGGCGGCGACGACCGGGTCCTCCTCCGCCTTCGTGCGCATGCGCAGTTCGAAGCCTTTCACGTCCTTCTTTTTCAATTCGCGTTGCACGAGCGGCTGCTCGCTGAACTGGTCGAGCAAACCCCACGGCACTTTTTTCTTAGCAAGCGCGGCAATCAAGCCCCGCGCGTGCTGCCAGGCGAGAAGCAGGTTCAGGTTCGCGCGGGGACGCATCATGAGCTCGTTGTATTTTGTCATGTATTCCCACGCGAACACCTCCACGACCACGCCCGGCGTTTTGCGGATCAGTTCGTCGAGTTTGACGATTTTTGTGTCGGCAACTTTTTTAGAATCTCGCACGCCCTCCTTGATCCATGACTCGATGGCCGCCTTGTCGGCAATGACCGTCGCAGTGATCACGGGGCCGAAAAAGTCGCCCTTGCCGCTCTCGTCGAGGCCGGCGTGAGGTTCGAACCAGTCGGGGTGCAGCACCTCGTCGTAGCCGAGCTTGGCCGCGCCGGTGATTTCCGGCTCGATCACGTCGCGCACAAAATCCTCCGTGCCCTTCCCCGCAATGACGACCTTGCCGCTCGTGTAGGCGGTGACGTTGAGTTTCAGGTGGTCGGCCTTGTAGGCAAAACGTGAATACGCGACCTCGAACGACAGCCACAGGCGGCGCTCGCAGTAGGCGCGCAGTTTTTCCATCTGCGCGTCGTCGAGCTTGATTGTGTAACTGCTGAGTTTCTTCGGTTCCTCGTCTTTTGAGGGTTTCTTTTTTGCCATGAACAATACGCCGCAAAATTCCCGCAAAATCACGAGCAGAAAAATCAATTTGCAGTCGCGGGTAAACGCACCCTGACGCGGACGCACCGCAAGATTATGCTTTTCGCATGAGCAACTTTTCACTTTTGATCCACCGCTTATGTCGCAAATCCAGCGCCAATATTTCGGCACCGACGGAGTTCGCGGCCCCTTCGGCGGGCCGGTGATCAACGAAATCTTTGCCGCGCGCCTTGGCATCGCCGCCGCGCGCTTCGCAAAAACCGGAAGGGTGCTCATCGGACGCGACACGCGCGAGTCGGGTCCGCCGCTGCAGAAAGCCGTCGCCGCCGGACTCGCCTCGGCGGGCATGGAACCGGTCATTCTCGATGTCATCCCCACCCCCGCGCTTGCGATGGCCGTCGTCGCCGAGGGTGCCTCGCTCGGCATCATGGTCACGGCCTCGCACAACCCCGCCACGGACAACGGCATTAAATTTTTCAACGCCTCCGGCCTCAAACTCACCGATGCGCAGGAAATCGAAATCGAATCACTGCTCGGCGACGAATCCACCGCCCGCGACGCCCTGGCCCGTTTCGCATCGCGGCAAGGCACCCCGCAAACACAACCACATCCCGCCATCGGGGAACTGCGCGCGTATTTGGACAAAATGACGTCGGTCCTTCCCGCGCGCGCGCTCGACGGATGGTCCATCGTCCTCGACGCCGCCAATGGCGCGACCTGCGTCACCAGCCCGCGCATACTCGCCTCGCTGGGCGCAAAGCTCACATTGCTGGGAAACGAGCCCGACGGCCGAAACATCAACGCCGGCGTCGGCAGCGAGCATCCGCAACCACTCGCCGCGCGCGTGCGCGAGACCGGCGCGCGGCTCGGCATCGCGCACGACGGCGACGGCGACCGCTGCGTCCTCTGCGACGAGCGCGGGGAGGTTTTGGACGGCGACGAAATCCTCACGCTGCTCGCCCTCCACGCGCTCCGGCAGGGCAAGCTCGCCGCCGACACGCTTGTCGTCACCGTGCACAGCAACCTCGGCGTCGACGCCGCCGTCCGCGCCGCCGGGGGCAAAGTCGCGCGCTCCAATGTCGGCGACCGCTACGTGGCGGAAAAAATGCGGGAAACCGGCGCCACGCTCGGCGGCGAGTCGTCCGGCCATATTATTTATTCCGAAATTTCCTCGACCGGCGACGGGCTGCTCGCCGCGCTCAAAGTCCTCGAGGTAATGCTCGCCACAGGCAAACCGCTTTCCGAACTGCGCCAAGGGTTGAAAAAATTTCCGCAAGCGACAATCAACCTTCGCGTGCGCGAAAAAATCCCGCTCGCCCGGCTCCCAAAACTTTCAGCCGCCATCGGCGCGCTTGAGCACGAACTCGGGGACAGGGGCCGCGTGCTCGTCCGCTACTCCGGCACCGAGGCCAAACTGCGCCTCCTCGTCGAAGGCCCGTCGGACGCGATTGTGCGCGCCGGCGCGGAAACGCTCGAGGCCGCCGCGCGAAGCGAACTGGAAACAACGGCGTAAGGCTCGCGCACGCGTTCCGCGGCTGCCATGTTTTCCAGGGGCGAACTTGCCAACCGCGCGATGAGCCCCGCTTTATTTCCTCACTTTTTGCATCCATGACACTCGATCTTTGGCAATGGCTCGCGGTTGTTTTTGCCGCGCTCCTCGTTGGTTTCTCCAAGACCGGAATCGCCGGGCTCGGCATTTTGTTTGTCGCGATTTTTGCGAGCGTGCTGCCGAGCACCAAACAGGCGTCGGGAATCGTGCTGCCGCTGCTTATCATCGGCGACACCATCGCCGTGATCGCATACCGGAGGCACATGCGCTGGACGCATTTCTGGAAACTTTTTCCATGGGCCGCGCTCGGCGTGTTTGCCGGCTGGCTCGCGATGGGACGCATCGACGACGCACAGGCGCGCCTGCTCACGGGCGCGATCATCGTCGCGCTCACGGCAATGCACATCTGGCGGCGACGGCAGGCGTCGCGGCGCTCGGCGGCGGGCATCACCGATGAGCCCGCCCTGCCCGTCTGGTTTGCGCCGATGATCGGCGTGCTCGCCGGATTCACCACGCTCATCGCCAACGCCGCCGGTCCGCTCGCCGTGATTTATTTTCTGACGATGCGCCTGCCCAAGATGGAATTTGTCGGCACCCACGCCGTGTTTTTTATGATCCTGAACTGGTTCAAGGTGCCCTTCATGGTGTCGCTCGGACTGATTAATTTTGATTCGCTCAAGTTCAACGCCGTGCTCATCCCCGCGGTGCTGGCCGGCGCCGTGGCGGGCCGGTGGATGCTTGGCCGCATCAACCAAAAGATTTTCGAGAACGCGACTCTCGCGCTCGGCGCGCTCGCCGGGCTGAACCTGCTGTTGCGATAGGGCGATCCTCCGCCGACCGGGGGCATCGCGCCCTCCGGGAAACAGCCCGCTCGCAGTTCCTACGAAAGCCTGTCCGAGCCGAACATCACGAACAAATTGCCCAAATCGTTTTTCACGAACTCCGCGCGATAGCGTTTCTCGAGCTGGCCCTCGCGGGTGAGCTGGCGTTCGAGCGCCTCATCGGGATTTTCCGGCACCAACGACGGATTGCGCAATTGCTCGCGCTCGGCGTCGCGCTCGGCGAGCCGCGAAATCAGCTCGTCCCAAAAAATGGCGTTCTCATATTGTTCGAGCGTCGTCGCCGCCGGCGAATCCGCCTCGAGGTCCATTGACGGGTGATAAAAATCTTCCACCTCCTCATCCGCCTCCACATAGTTCGGACAGGCACCTTTTTGCGCGGCGAGTTTGTAAATTTTTTGAACAAGCTCGCCGTAACGCCCGCCGCCCGCCCCGGCATTATCACCAGCCTCGAGCACAACATTTTCGCCCATGTAAACGAGTTCGACCAACCGCCTGAATTCCTTGCGGGTAAGAGTGATGTTCATGCCCCGAGCATTTTGCGAAACCCTCGCGCGTCAATCCCGAGTAACGCCCCGCGGCGCGGCTTCGCGCTATGGCCGCCCGCCTGCATCGTCCGCATTTTGATTATTTGCGGCGGAGCGCTCATCGGCGGCGCTCGCGAGGCGGTTCAGAAGCGTGCCCGCGCCCATCACGACGGGTCCCTTGTGCTGCCCCGGCCGCGCGGCCCACGGTGCGGCGGAGGCCAGGCGTCGCGCCAGCAAGTAGGTGACGCCCATGAAAAACACCGACATGATGCCGACATACGAATACCCGACGAGGCGACCCGTCTCCGGGTCGCTCGAAACAAGCAATCCCGCGCACATCGTCGCGAGTCCGCCGCCCGCCTGCTGCACCGCCGCGTTCACGCTCATGAAACCTCCGCGATAGCGCGCCTCGACGGCGTTGGCGATCATCGCCATCGTCGGGCCGAAGCGCGACGACATCGTCGTTGTGAAAAACGTCGCCGCCATCAACGCCGGCACCAGCGACACGCGCGGCAGGTTCGTGAGAAGCACCACCGCGCAGATGGCGATGGCCGAAAAAACCCCAATCAGCCGCACCTTGTCGCAACGATCCGTCCAGCGGCCGATGAGCGGCGTGGTCATGAACGTCACCGCGCCGCCGCACAGGTAGATGAGAAACAAGTCGTCCTCGGGGATGCCGGCATTGGCCACCATCGCGGGAGCCATGAGCGGGATCACCGACGCGCCGCCAAAAACCAGCGCGATCGTCAGCACGAAACAGCGCCTGTGAACCGGGTGCGTGACGATGTCGCGCATTTGCCCCCACGGATTCGACGCCGGCGCAAACGCCTGGATCGACGGCAGGGTTTTCACACCCACGCCAAACACGATCGCGCTCATCCCCACGAGCATGAAAAACGGCGCGTGCCACTCAAACGCCCCCGTGAGCTTGAGGCCGAGCGGAATGCCCATGATCGACGCCAGCGGAAACGCCGCGCCCACAATGGCCATCGCGCGCCCGCGCTGCTCCGGCGGTATGATGTCGCCCACCATCGCCACGACCACCGAGCTCGCCACGCCGCCAAAGGCGCCCGCCGCGCAACGCGCCGCAAGCAGCGCCCAATACGTCGGCGCCAGCGCGCAGCACAACGTGGACAGCGCAAACCCGCCGTAAAGCGTGAGCAGCGCGTGCTTGCGATTCACACGATCGAGCACAAAACCCGCCAGAAACCCCGAGACCGCCGCCGCGAGCCCGTAAACGGCGACCAGTCTCGTGAACTGCCCCGGCGTGATTGAAAACACCGCCATCAGCCGCGAGCCGAGCGGCTGCATGATCATAAAATCGAGGATGTGCGTGAACTGCACCGCCGCCAGCACGAACAACGTGAGACGTTCGTTAATGGGTTTTCCGTTCGGAAGCGTTGCGGGCGTGAAGCTCATAAATAAACCGCGAACCATGCCCCCGCGCCCCCAAAACTGCTAGCCATTATTTTCCCATCCGCCGAAAAACAACGCGCGCAAGCGCGCTTCCGGCCGGCGCTCCGTAACGCGCATGGCGACATCGCGGAATGACATGCCGCGAGAACAACAGCGGAGGGGGCAAACAAAGCGGCGCGCCTGAAAAATGTTTTCGAACCGCGGATGCGGACGCGAGCCGTCCGCCATATTTATATTTTTTGCGAAAATAGCTTTCATGAAACAACTCACTCCCGTAACAAATGCGCTGTTACATAAAAATAATCTTTGCGACTTCATGCAATCACCTCACTCAAACAACCCCACTTGCGCAGTTTTCGCCACGACCCAGTGGAATGTTGTTTACGCCGCCGCGCAATCACAGCAACCCGGCGCGCGCGACGCGCTCACGCAACTCTGCCGCAACTACTGGACACCCCTCTACGCCTTCGCGCGCCGCCAGGGACTCGAACCGCACAGCGCGCGCGACCTCGTCCAAGGTTTCTTTGAGTCACTCCTCGCCAACCGCACCTACGCAAACGCCACGCCCACGCGCGGAAAATTCCGCACCTTTCTCATCGGCGGATTAAAACATTACCAAAACGGCCTGCGCGACCGCGCCAACGCCCAAAAACGCGGCGGCGGCGCGCCCATGCTTTCGCTCGACGAAAACATCGCCGAAACCCACTACGCCGCGGACTCCACCACGCTCACCCCCGAAAAAATCTACGAACGCCAGTGGGCGCTCGCCGTCATCGACCACGCGCTCGCCAATCTGCGCGCCGAGTTCGCCGGGACCGGCGACGGCGCGGCATTCGACATCATGGCGCCGTTCCTCACCGGCGACAGCGCGCAGTCCTACGACGACGCCAGCGCCGCGCTTGGCATCACCGCCTCGGCCTTCAAGGCGCAACTGCACCGCCTCCGCGTAAAGTTCCGCGCGCACCTGCGACGCGAAATCGCCGGCACCGTCGGCACACCGCTCGAAATCGACGAGGAAATGCGCAACCTGCGCCAGGCCCTCGTTTCCTGACTCCAAAACAAAACCGCAACCATCCGGGGAAAAATCCCAATATCCCCGGTGAACCAGCCACACTCCCCCCTTGGACTTTACACCCGCCAGCACCTGCCCGCGTTGCCATAACCCGATGCCGCCCCCCGTCGGCGGCATGCCGCCCCTATGCCGCGTCTGCCTGCTCGACGCCGCGCTCGACATCACCGACGAAACCGTCGACACCCAGTCCCCCTTCGCCCTTCCCTCGCCCGCCGAACAGGGCAACTTCGGACACTTCGTGATGGAGGAGGAAATCGGACACGGCGGCATGAGCATCGTATATCGCGCGCGCGAGTGCGAATCGAACCGCATCGTCGCGCTCAAGATGCTCCAGCTCTTTCTGCTGCGGACCCCGGAAATGCTCCGCCGATTCGAGATCGAA
Organism: Ereboglobus sp. PH5-5; assembly: GCF_029504805.1. Taxonomy (NCBI): domain Bacteria; kingdom Pseudomonadati; phylum Verrucomicrobiota; class Opitutia; order Opitutales; family Opitutaceae; genus Ereboglobus; species Ereboglobus sp. PH5-5. The sequence goes on from NZ_JAQFIT010000004.1 coordinate 125,600, forward strand.
GTGCGCGCCATCGCCAACCTCGACCACCCGAACATCATGCCAATGTATGAGGTGGGCCAACACGAAGGCATCCCCTACTTCAGCATGAAACTCGCCGAGCGCGGCTCGCTCGCGAAAAATATGGACGCCTATCGCGGCAAACCCCGCGACACCGCCCGGCTCGTCGCCAAACTCGCGCGCGCCGTGTTTTACGCCCACCAGCGCGGCGTCATCCACCGCGACCTCAAGCCGGGCAACATACTTCTCGACGCCAACGGCGAACCCTACATCGCCGACTTCGGCATCGCGAAATTCATGAACGCCGACGGCGACGACGCATGCCACACCACGGCCATCGGCACGCCAAACTACCTCGCGCCCGAGCTCGTCAAGGGCACCTCCGGCGAGATCACCCTCGCCGCCGACATCTACGGCCTCGGCGCAATTCTCTACGAACTGCTCACCGGCCGCCCGCCCGCCATCGGCAAGACCCCGCTTGATGTCATCGACAACCTCTCCAAAGGCCCGCCTCCCCAGCCCCGCACGCTCAATCCCGCCATCCCCCGCGACCTCGGCACGCTCTGCATGAAGTGCCTCGCGCACAACCCCGCCGAGCGCTACAACAGCGCCGCCGATCTCGCCGACGACCTCGGCAACTACCTCGCGGGCCGCCCCGTGATGGCCAGCCCGCCCAACCTCGCCGGCCAGTTCTGGCGCTTCTGCCGCCGCCAGCCCGTCGTCACCTCGCTCACCGCCGGCATCATCCTCCTGCTCGCCACCATTGCCATCAGCAGCGTGCGTTACGCCATTGACATTACCGCGCAACGCGACCGGGCCCTCCACGCCGAGGAATCCGCCCAGAACCAGCTTCACAATTCGCTCCTCATGCAAATGCGCCTCGGGCGGCAAACGGGAAAGGCGGGCCACCGCTTCGACGGCCTCGACGTCCTCCGGCAGGCCGCCGCCATACGCATCACCGACGAGCTCCGCAACGAAGCCGCCGCGCTCCTCGCCCTCACCGACATCCGCGTCGAGCGCACCCTCGAGGCGCGCCCCTCGCAAGCCTACGCCATCGCCTTCGCCCCCTCGCTCGAATACTACGCCGTCTGCACCGCCAGCCGGGAGGTCTCGCTCCGAAGCACCGCCGACAACTCCGAGCTCGCGCGTTTTCCCGGCACGGGCCAGTCCATCATCTCGCTCTCGGAATTTTCACCCGACGGGCGCCACACCGCGTCGCGCCATTACAGCGGCCACATTCGCGTGTGGGACGCGCGCGAGCGCCGGCTCGCGTTTGAGCTCGAAAACCGCACCCCGCGCAGCCGCCCCTACATGAGCTCGCGATTCTGGTTTGGCTGCGCGTTTTCGCACGACGGGAAAACCGCCGCCATCGAATTGCCCGACGGCGGCTACACGTTGCACGACATAAACGACGCCGGGCGCGAAACCGCGCGCCTCCCCCTCCCCCGCGGCCCGCTCGCCCTCGCCTTCGACTCCTCCGACAAACGCCTCGCCGTCTCCAACCGCAGCACATCGACCGCCGAGATTCGCGACACCGCCACCGGAAAAGTCCTGCATGCGTTTCAACATCCCGCGCGGGTCATTTCACTCGCATGGGAGCCCGACGGCTCGCGCCTCGCCGTGGCCTGCCTCGACACAAACATCTACCTCTGGAACACCGCCACCGGCGAATGCGACCGCGTTCTCGGCGGCCACCGGGACCGCGTCCACCACGTGGCCTACTCGCCCGACGGACGCCTCCTCGCGTCCACCTCGGTTGACAAGACCATCATCCTCTGGGATTCCGAGCGCGGCACGCGCCTCGTCACCCTGGCCGGCCACGGCGACGAACCCGTTCTGCGCTTCTCGAACGACGGCGCGCGCCTTGCCACGGGCGATTTCAGCGCAACGGTGTCCATCCTCGAAATCGCAACCGGCGATGACATCTGTCTCACCTTCACCCCGCCGGGCAACGCCAGCATGTCCGTCATCACCGCCGGCGTCGATTTTTCGCCCGACTCGCGCTGGCTCGTCACCTCGACGCGCGAGGCGGTTCACCTTTGGAACCTGCAACGCAACCGTCTCGCCGCGGTCCTGCGCCCCGGCCCCGAAACCGAAACCTCGGCGCTCTTCACGCCCGATGGGCGCTCGATGCTCGTGGCCAGCCGCAACACCGGCCTGACAAGTTATCCCTTTGACACAAACGCTGCGGACAATCCCCTCGGCGCCCCTGTCAAGCTCATGACGGAAAAAGGATTCACCCTCAGCGACTTTGGCTCCAGCGCGCAACACGCCATCCTCACGCATCGCAGCCAGGGAATCGCCTTGCTCTGGCCGCTCTCGCCCGCGGCGGGCAAACCCCGCCGCATCCGGGTGCAAACCGAGGCGTGGGACGCCGCGCTCTCCGCCGACCGCAAAACGCTCGTCACCACCTGCGCCGCGCAAGGCGACCGGCCGGACTCGAAACGCCTTCAACTCTGGAACGTCGAAACCGGAACGCAAATCACCGAACTCGAAGGCGGACAAGGCGGCCTCGTGCGATTCTCGCACGATGGGAAACGCATCTTTTCATCGAGCCGCGGCGCGCGCGGTTTTCACATCTGGGATTTTCAGTCGCTCGAACCGGTTTCCACCGCGCCCGTTTTTTCCGGACTCTTCGCCTACAACCTCTCCGCGGACGGACGCTATCTTTGCGTCCCCGTGCAGCGCGACATATGGCTGTATCAAGGCGTCAACTACGAAACACCCGTCATCAAGCTCACACCGCCCGGCGGGCCGAGCCAGATTCCCAAGATGGCCTTCAACCACGACGGGGGCCTGCTGGCGATCCACGAAAGCGACGGCGTCGTCCACCTCTGGAATCTGCGCAACCTGCGCGCCGCGCTCGCCAAATACAACCTCGACTGGGGCGATCCGGCGCAGTGAGCGCGCGGCAAATCACAAGGCCGCGTCGCCTTGCTCCCCGGTGCGGATGCGTGTGATTTGCCCGACAGGCAGCACGAAGATTTTTCCATCGCCGATCTTGCCGGTCTTGGCCGAGGCCTCGATGGTTTTGACAACCTTGGCGGCCATGTCGTCGCTGACGGCGACCTCGATTTTCGCCTTGGGCAGAAAATCGACCGTGTATTCGCTGCCGCGATAGATTTCGGTGTGCCCTTTCTGACGCCCGAAGCCCTTGGCCTCGATGACCGTCATGCCGTCAACGCCAATGTCGGCGAGCGCGGTCTTAACATCCTCCAGTTTGAAGGGTTTGATGATTGCGATGATGTATTTCATTTTTGTGCGGGTTTGTGCTGGCAATCCACCGTGCGGGGATGCGGGAAAAAGGGATTTTGCGCCATGCTCCCTCGCGCGCAAAGCATTATTGATGCCAGCTTTCGCCAGTTCGCAAAAAACAAAAAAGGCGCGCGCGGAAATATCCGGGCGCGCCGCAAAAAATGAATAGGGGCCCAGAATCAGACCGCCGCGTCGCCGCGCTCGTCGGTGCGGATGCGCACGACTTCATCGACGGGAAGGACAAACACCTTGCCGTCGCCGATTTTGCCGGTCTTGGCCGCCTTTTGGATGGTGGCGACAACCTTGTCCTTGATCTCATCAGTGACCACGATCTCGACTTTCACCTTGGGCAGAAAATCGACCGTGTATTCACTTCCGCGGTAGATTTCGGTGTGGCCTTTTTGGCGCCCGAAACCCTTGACCTCGGTGACGGTCATGCCCTCGACGCCGATTTCGGCGAGCGCATCCTTAACTTCCTCCAGCTTGAACGGTTTAATAATCGCAATAATGAGTTTCATAATGGTGAATGGTCTAGTTTTGCTGCGAACAGATATTGAATGGAATCACACGAGCCAACCAGCGCAAGCACGCAGACCTCAAAAACGGGATTTTTTCGCCTGTTTTGCAAACCGCCCCCAAATAACAACCCCTCCGGTATGCGCCGGAGGGGCGGATCGAAGAGGGCTGTGAGTGCGATTTCGCACGTTTTGAATTCGCGAGGTTCGGCTGCCTATCACTGTATCTCTGCATGTGTGTGCTGTCCGTTTGCGCCGGCCGGGGATTCCTGAACCTTGACCTCTCTGCCTTCCAGCCCGGCGTTTTGTCTTTCAACCAACCTGTCTGCTTCCGACCACTATCGGCAATCGATCTTCGCGCTGTTTGTGCCTTTTGCTTCAACCGAAATGTTAGACTCGAAAAACCGGAATTGGTTTCGAATTTTGCCCCGCCAAATAGTTGTTTTCAGGGAAGTGCGCGATTCCGTCTCGCCGCCTAAATTTCCCCGGTTTGCAAAACCGTTCCGGTCACACCGGGCTCACCCCGCGCGCACGACCACTTTTTCAGTCAAACAATCGTTCTTGGGCAATGCTTTCGCGGATTCTTTCCCTTGCCCATGCCGGATTGGTTCGCCACGGTCTTGCGCTTTAAAAGACCAACCTCAACCCAAGCCAGCATGTCCTCCACAAATGCGGAGCCGTCCGCCCCGTCCGCCCCCGCCCACGACCTCCCCCAAAAACGCAAGCGATTCCCAGGCACGTTCTGGCTCCTCAACACGATTGAGATGGGCGAGCGCCTCGCCTACTACAACCTGCGCGTCGTCGCGCCGATCTACATCATGCAAGCCGACAATCCCGGCGGCCTGCACCTGACCGCCGCCGACAAGGGCACCATTTACGCATGGTGGGCGATATTCCAATCGCTGCTGCCCATCGTCACCGGCGGACTCGCCGACCGTTTTGGCTACAAAAAAACACTCTTCGGTGCGATTACCACAATGATGATCGGCTATCTGCTGATCGCCTTCATGCGCGACATCAATTTTGTCAGCAATTACACCGCCTTCTTCTGGTCGATCATGGTGCTGGCCACCGGCACGGCGTTCTTCAAGCCCGGCATCCAGGGCGCGCTCGCAAACACCCTCACCAAGGAAAATTCATCGATCGGCTGGAGCCTTTTTTATTGGGTCGTCAATGTCGGCGCGCTCATCGGGCACTTTATTCCGACGGTCCTCCTCGTCATGGGAGGAAACTCCGCCGAGGCGTGGCGCAACGTCTTCCTCGCGTCCGCGGTTTTCACCGGCTTCAACCTCGTTTTACTCACCCGCCTCAAGGACGTGCCCACCGGCGCATCGCAAACCGAGCCGATTCTCAGCGTGCTCTGGCGCACGCTCAAAAACGTCTTCGAGCCGCGCCTCCTGTGCTGGCTCGCGATCATGTCCGGTTTCTGGCTGATGATGTATCAGCTCTGGGATCTGCAGCCCAATGTCATCGCCGACTGGGTGGACAGCTCGGCGCAGGCCCGCTGGATACAGGAAAACGCGCCCGCGTTCATTCACGGCAACCTCATTGAGGAAACCGCGCGCGGCCCGCAAATCCCCCAGCAAATCCTTCTCGGGCTCAACTCCCTTTCAATCATCTGCGGCGTTGTTCTTGTCGGCTACCTCACCCGCCGCATGCGCACGCTCTCCGCCATGCTCATCGGCATGGCGATGGTGGTCGTGGGCCTCCTGGTCGCCGGATGGACAATGAGCCTCTGGATGCTGCTCTTCGGCATTGTGTTTTTCTCGCTCGGCGAAATGACCGTCGGCCCCAAGAAAAGCGAATACCTCGCGCTCATCGCCCCGCCCGGCAAAAAAGGCCTCTACCTCGGCTATGTTAACATCCCCACCGGCATCGGCATTTTTGTCGGTTCAAAGCTGGCCGGTTACGTTTACGGGCACTACGGCGAAAAAGCCATGCTCGCGCTCCGCTACATCGCCGAAAAAACACCATTCGGCTCCGGCAAAAACTGGAACGGCGACGTGATGGTGCTGGAGGAAACACTCGGCATTGCCCGCCCCGAGGCGATGGCAAAATTGCAGGAACTCACCGGCCTTGACGCCGCCACCGCCACGCGCCTGCTCTGGGACACCTACTCGCCAAACGTCAACGTCTGGATTCCCTTCGCCGCGGTTGGCGCGGTTTCCGTGATCGCCCTTGCCATCTTCGCCCGCATGGCCCGCCGCTGGTCGGACATGAACGCATAAAAAATTCCTCCCCCCCTCCCCTCGCACCCACTCCTCCACTTCCGCTCCAAATCATGCTCAAGAAATTCCCCGGCACCTTCTGGCTGCTCAACGTCATCGAAATGGGCGAACGCCTCGCGTTCTACAACCTGCGCGTCGTCGCCCCGATTTACATTATGCAGGCCGACAATCCCGGCGGCCTGCATCTCACCGCCGCCGACAAGGGCGCCATCTATGGCATCTGGGCTCTCTTTCAATCCCTGCTCCCCATCCTCACCGGCGGCATCGCGGATCGTTTTGGTTACAAAAAAACCCTGTCGTTCGCCATCACCATGATGATGGTCGGCTACCTCATGATCGGCTTCATGCGCGATGTCGGCTTTGTCAGCAACTACACCGCGTTTTTGGTCTCCATCATAGTGCTCGCCAGCGGCACCGCGTTTTTTAAGCCCGGCATCCAGGGCGCGCTCGCAAACACCCTCACCAAGGAAACCTCCTCGGTCGGATGGAGCCTCTTCTACTGGGTCGTGAACATAGGCGCGTTTGTCGCCCACTTCATCCCCACCATCATCCTCGTGGCCGGCAACAACTCCGCCGAAGCCTGGCGCAATGTGTTCCTCACCTCCGCCGCGTTCACCGGCCTCAACCTCATCCTCCTCGTCAAGCTCAAGGACGTCCCCTCCGGCGCGTCGAAGACCGAGTCCGTCGTCTCCGTCCTCAAGCGCACCATCGCCAACATTTTCGAGCCGCGCCTCATTTGCTGGATGCTCCTCATGTCCGGGTTCTGGGCGATGATGATGCAACTCTGGGATCTCCAGCCCAACGTCATCGCAGACTGGGTCGACGGCTCCGCCCAGGCGGCATGGCTGCAGGCCAACCTGCCCGATTTCATCCAAAGCAAACTCATCGAGCAAACGGCGCGCGGCCCGCAGATCCCCCAGCAAATCATCCTCGGGCTCAACTCGTTCTCGATCATCTGCGGCGTTGTTCTCGTCGGCTACCTCACCCGCCGCATGCGCACCCTCAGTGCCATGCTCATGGGCATGGTCGTGCTCACCATCGGCCTCCTGGTCGCCGGCTCGACCATGAGTCTCTGGACGCTCCTCATCGGCATCCTCTTCTTCTCCTTCGGCGAAATGACCGTCGGCCCCAAGCAAAACGAATACCTCGCCCTCATCGCCCCGCCCGGCAAAAAAGGCCTCTACCTCGGTTACAACAACATCCCCGCCGGCATCGGCACCTGGGCCGGCTCGATCATGGCCGGTTATGTTTACGGTCACTATGGCGAAAAAGCCATGCTCGCCCTCCGCTACATCGCGGAAAAAACACCGTTCGGCGAAGGCAAAAACTGGGACGGCGATGTGACAAACCTCTCGGAGACCCTCGGCATCGCCCGCACGGACGCGATGGCCAAGTTGCAAGAACTCACCGGCCTCGACGCCCCCGCCGCCACGCGCATGCTGTGGGAGACCTATTCGCCAAACATCCACGTCTGGGTGCCCTTCGCCATCCTCGGCGTGGTCTCCGCCATCGGCCTATTCATCTTCGCCCGCATGGCCCGCCGCTGGGCGGACATGGATGCGTGACACGATCCGTTTATTGATCTGCGCATTTGCGAATGCCGCAAGTGCGTGGCAAGTTTTGAGCCATGAATGACACCAATGCTCATGAACCGGTAAGGCACAACGCGGCCAAGTCCCGCTACGAACTGACGCCGCCAAACGCGGGCGAGCCATCCGTGCTCGAATATGTGCTGGAGCCGCAAACCAACCGGATGATCTTCACGCACACGTTCGTGCCGCCCGAAATGCGAGGCAAGGGCGTGGCGGAAAAATTGGTGCGCGCCGCCCTGGCCGACGCACGTGCGCAAGGCCGCCGTGTCAAGCCCCAGTGCTCATATGTGGCAAAATTCATCGAACTGCACCACGCGGAGTTCGGCGATTTGCTGGCGTAGGACGCAGCGGTCACGGAGGATAACGCCAGGAGTCTTATAGCGTTGGCCCACCGGCGAACCGCATTCGCTCACGTTGCGGTTGATGAGGAAAATCAACAAAATCTCCGCCCTTTCCCTTTTTCATCTCCTTCCGTCCAATTTCAAGTTTTTGTTAACAAGTCTCGGATTGACCCGTTTTTGACTTCCTCTTGCACGAGGAGCCTGGCTCGGCGTTTCCCATAAAATAGCTCCTGGCCAAAATCTTGGCACACTCGTTGCTATTGGTTGCCACATTTGCACCTTGCTTTCTTAAACAGAAGTAAAGCACCGATACCAATTATTGGTATAACAATACATATTACAAATATAATTTTATTTGATTTTATATATTGATTGTCCTGTTTTTCAATCATGCTCTTACTGAAATTCCAAATTTCTGGATTTTCTATATACTCTTCAATCTGCTTGCGATTTAAATAAAATGATATGACATATTCGTTATTGGGATTAATACCTGCTTTTAGGCGGATATATAAATAATCATCAACCGTTTCTTTCTTTGCCATTAATGATGTTAAGTAGAGATTTGCATTATCTGATCTAGTTGACATGTCCTCCGGGGCTGTTTTTAAAGTTTCTCGCTGAATGGATTCATTTAATATATGGCGATATTTTTCGACCAATGCAAGAGATCCGTCAGGATCGTTTTTTTCTGTCATAACAGCAAGCAAGGGCACTGAAAAATTTCTTTTAAGAAATACTACAGCATATTCACCATCTAACATATCTGACACATGCCTATTAACCTCTTTGGCATTTTCCATGACATAATTTCTTCCGCTAATAACTAGAGCGGAAGGCTTTTGATAATCATAAAGACATAGATTACCAGTCAACGCCGCCATTGCGGCAATTTCCACAGTCCATGTTTCCTTAGCCCTGCAAACCTGAAGAGAAATCAAGGACATGGATATATATATTATTGCTTTGTGTAACATAAATTAAATTAGTAATCATCAACAAGAGTGTTTCCTGTTTTTGAATCTATAGCATAACAGCGGGCGGACTTTTGACGGTGCAAGGGGGAATGCTCAGAAAGATTGCGCCGTCCGCAGTCATTGACAAGCGCAACTTCTGGAGTGCCCCGCGACCTTTTCGCCCCTCCCTCTGACAATCCTCAAAAATCAACAAAACTCGGCCCGGCCACTTTTGCCCCTCCCGTGAATATCAATTCGACCCGCAATAACTTTCATTTATAACGATTTCGCAACACCCAAGAGTTGGCAGCAAAGAAAAAAAGCGATGAGTATATGGCCTAATATTATAACCCAATACCATATTGGGCGGTTATTTTTACCAATTTTCCAATTATTCTCAACATCAATTAATGCGTTAAGTTTTTTGTTTTTTAGCAATTTCTTGCTCGATCTACCCACAGGAAAATATCCACGATTGAAACCTGTGCATATTATACTAATACAATACACAAGAAACGATAAATATGCTATAAATTTTATTATTAAAATCAATATTTGAGTGTAACAAGGTTGAAAAATATTTCAAATCGCTGGGGCTTGGAATAGTGCCCAATCAAAAAGTCATTCAAGGTCGCAACCGCAGTTTTAAGAATATCTGCAGTAGGGGCAAAAAACAGGGCAATCCGAGACTTGTTAATTTTTCATCATTGCTCATTGCGACAGCGAGACATTCCTTTATGAAAACAACAAACCTTCAGCACATCGTGGTTTTGCGAAGCGCGCATAGCGGGCGGATTTTTGACGGTGCAAGAGGGCATGCACAGAAAGATTGCGCCGTCCGCAGCCATTGACAAGCGCAACCTCTGGAGTGTCCCGCGACCTTTTCGCCCTCACGAACGCGGAGGAAACTCCAGCCTTCTTTTTTGCAAAAACACGCTTTAGCTTTGGCACCATGCGTTTTCTTCTCACCAACGACGACAGTCTCGACTGCCCTTTTCTTCATGTCATCGCGCACGCCTTGCGCGAGGCGGGTCACGACCTCTGGGTTGTCGCCCCGAAAACCGAGCAGAGCTGGATCGGCGCGTCGAAATCCCGGCATCGCCCGGTCACGCTCGAGCAGGCGGATCGCGGCCTGGGATGCCCGACGTGGACGGTCACCGGCACGCCGAGCGATTGCGTGAATATCGCGCTCGCGCACATACTGCCGGAATATCCTGACGCGGTGATCAGCGGCTTTAACGTCGGGTTCAACGCATCGCTCGGCTTCATCCTCGCGAGCGGCACCATAGGCGGCGCGTGGGAGGGCGCGTTGCACGGTTTGCCGGGAATCGCGATTTCGCAAGATTTGCCCTTCGAGGTTTTCGACAAGATCAAGGAGCCCGGCACCCCGCCCGAGCCCGAGGTCGGGGAAACACTAAAACACTCCGCGGCCCATGCCGCGCGGATGATTCCCGAGCTCGCGCGCGACACGCCGTCGCGCAGTTTTATCGTGCACAACCTGAACTTCCCCTACCCTTGCCGCCCGCACACCGAGGTGAAACGCACCGTGCCCGCGCGCGTGATTGTGCCCGAGATTTTCAGCCCGCAGGCGGACGATGGCACGCATCGTTTTCTGTTCACCCTCGGCGAAATAATCGACCCGCCCGGCGGCCCGCTCACGGATCGCGCCGCGCTCGCCGCGAAGCAGATCAGCCACACCGTGCTTGATTACACGAAGATCGGGCGGATGCCGGAAAAGGCGTAGTTGCGAGCCTGGCGCGCGCCTTCCGCGCCCGCCCGCTTTGCGGTTGCGCATGCAGATCGTCCTTCGAATACGAGGGCGCACGCAAGGTGCGCCCCTACGGGGAATCGTCCGGTTTTTCTGAATCGGATTTGGTTTCCGCGCCGTTTTCCACGCTTTGCGCCCACACGCGCTGGCGCACACCGAAGGCGATCACGACAAGCCCGCCGAGCGCGACGATGTGCCCGATCGATCCGAGTATCGCGGAGGGTTTTGCGTCAAATTGTGGAGCCACCAGACGGACAATCGCCACGCCCGCGAGGGATGTGGCGATTCCGATTATCCAGTAAAGCGCCGTTTTGGTGCGGCGGGTCATTCGCAATCAGCCTCAGAGTTTTTCGAGGATGGGAATCAGCGTCACGTAGATGCCGGTGATGATCGCCGAGGTGATAACGCCGGAGATATTGGCACCGAGCGCCTCGGGCAGAATGATCGAGTTCGGATTGACCTTGGAGACTTCCTTTTGCGCGACCTTCGCGGTCGTGGGCACGCAACTGACACCCGAGATGCCGATCACCGGGTTGATTTTGCGACCGCTCACGATGTAGAGGATGTAACCGCCGCAGATGCCGCCGACGCCGGAGAGCAACAGCGCGAGGATGCCGAGCACGAGGAGCATCACGACTTTCGGGTTGAGAATCGTCGAGGCTTCGCAAAGCACGCCGAGCAACAGGCCCAGGAACATGGTCGCGCCGTAGAGGAACACGTTTTCAATCATGACCGTGAACACTTTCAGGCCCGCCTCGCGGACGGCGACGCCGAGGAAGAGCGAGAGGAAAAGCGGAGCGGCCGAGGGAAACAGCAGGCAGAGCACGCCGCAACCGGCCACCGCGAAGGCGAGTTTTTCACCCGCGGTGATTTTCACGACGGGACGCTGCGGGAGCTTGATCCCGCGCAGCTTGGCAGGCACGAGCAAGCGGATCAGGTAGGGATATCCGCCGTAGGCCAGGCCGAGATACAGATAAGCGACGACCGTGATCGGCACAAACATGTGCTTGGCAAGATTGAGTGATGCGAAGAGCACCATGGGGCCGTCCGCGCAGCCGACGAGCGCGATTGATGCGGCCTCGCCGAAGGAAAAGCCGAGCGCCTTGGCGATTGGAAAGGTGATGATCGTGCCAAACTCGCACGCCAGCGCGATGAACATGCTCAAAAACGGACGAGCCAGAAGGAAGCCCACGTCGAGCAACACGCCAATGCCCATGAACACGAGACACGCGATCAGGCTGTTGCCAAACGCGAACGTGTAGATCGGCTGCAGCGCCGTGATCTGCTGCATGTCCATCAATTCCTTCGGCTGCTGCACAAGCGGCGCAATCATGAGGTTGCCCGGCATTTCGCCGGACTGCGCCTTGTCCATGTCGGCGAGATATTGCACTCGGCCGGCATGCATGGTCTCGAGCTGCTTGAACGCCTCGCCTCCGTTCGCGCCGGTAAAGGCAAGCTCAACCCGCTCGCGCGGCTGCTGGCCGATGGGCGCCGAGGGCTCCAACCCCTGGCGATTCGCGCCGATCGGGGAGCTTTCGATTGCGGTGCCGGCGCTCTTGCCCGTTGTGAAAAGTTTCCCGTTGATCGAGTAGGTGACGTCGACTCCGTTGGCCGCGCTCTTTTTGTCCGGGCGCGAGAGAAACGCGAGATTGTGCGCGGCCGCGGCGGCCTCGGGACCGGTCACGATCACCTTTCCGTCCTCCGTGTAGGCCGCCTCGACATTGGTCGTGATGGAAATGTATTCGGCGACGTTTGACTCGAGCGAGCCGCGGGTGACGGTTTCCGCCATCTGACTGGGCATGAAAAGCACGCCCGCATTGACGGCGACCATGCCGAGCCCCATCGGAATCATGAGCAACGGCTCGAGCGTGCCCTTTTTGCCCAAATAAACGAGCACCCCGCCGATTAGAATCAGCCCGATGCGGCCGATCATGATGTGCGAGGGCGAGTCGAAGAGCGTCGTGATGCCTTGGAAGATGTTGAGAATATCTGAAAATTGCATTGTCTAAAAAATGAAAACTATTGGCGGGTCATAATGGGTTATTGGCGCGGATGCGTGCGGTAAATCAGCCTTTCTTTTTTCCCGTAAAAATACGTAAAGCGCGAAATGACACGCTAATAAGCACAGCCACAAGCATGGCTATGACTGCTGCAATTCCATAAATAATGGCGGCATAGATGACTGGTTGCATAAAAAACGGTGTTTAAAAAGAGGTTTGGGAGGTCAAAATTTGAGAAAATTAGAGAAAGTTATGACCTATTCTTTTACGAGATGAAATGGGAAAATGCATTTTTTCCCATGGAAAACAGCGAGGTATTACCAATTGTGTTGGAAGCGTTGATTTTTGCTACTGACACGCGCGGGCGTCACGCCAGGGCAATTTGCCGCGTTATCTGGCAGTGAACGCCCTCGCTACGCAAAGTGGCAAATCCGCGTCACGGCCATCTTGCATTCATGCGAACACAATCCCGGCACGCTCCCGAACCATGGTTGGGTTTCGCCACAAAGGAGAGGCGTTCGCAACGGAGTTGGGTCGCCATGAGTCACTGAAGCTCGGCGACGCATCCCAATTTTTAGAGTTTTTTAGGTTTATCCTGTCGCATTTGAGGCAGGGCGAACCGTCCCGGTGAGCCGCAACATTACCGGCTCACCGGGGACGGTTCGCCCTACCCAACGCGGATACAGCCTCAGCTTTATTTAAACTGATCTAATACGTGCCTTTGTTTCGATGGTCGGCATGGGGGCGCACGGTGCGCTTTAGCGGGATTGACATGCCGCCGGTCGATTCGAGCCAGTCGTAGAGTTCCCCCGTGAGCTGCTTGATGAGCGCCTGGTGCTCGGGAGCGGCGATCAGGTTGCGCATTTCGTCGGGGTCGTTTTGCAGGTCGTAAAACTCGTTGCAGTCCCAGATGCCGTAATAGCGCACGAGTTTGTATCTGTCGGTGCGCACGCCGTGCATTGTCGGGGTTTCGGGATGATTATACTCCCAGTAGTATTCGTAAAAGATGCGGTCGCGCCATGGCGTTTGTTTGCCTTTTAGCAGGGGCACGAATGAGGAGCCCACCATGTGCCCCGGTTTTTGCAGGCCGGCGAGTTCAAGGATGGTCGGGGCGATGTCGGTGTTTTGGATCATGTTTTCAACAACCTGTCCGTCACGGAACAACTCGGGGCAGGTGGCGAGCATGGGAACGCGCACGGATTCCTCGTAAAAGTGGCGCTTGTCGATAACGCCGTGCTCGCCCCAGGAGAATCCGTTGTCGCCCATGTAGATCACAAGCGTCGATTCATACAGGCCGGCTTCCTTAAGGTATGCGATCACACTGCCGATGCTGTCATCCAGGGCGCGCAGGGTTTCGCAATAGCGAACAACCTCGTCCTTCCACGGATGTCTGCCGTGATACGCGTAATCCACGCCGTGATGGCTTTCGCGCTGCGCTTTCAACCAGTCGGGATGCATGGTCTCGCCGTAATAAGCCGCGCCGCCGGCGGGCGCGCCGGTTTTGGCGTCCGTGCTGGGGAGCGCGGGCGTGCCATAATTGGGGGTCTTATACGAGCGGGGAAGCGGCACCTCCTTGCCGGCATAACAACCGGCGTGACGCGCGGCGGGGGAAAAATTGCTGTGCACCGCCTTGTGGGAGAGATAAACAAAAAACGGACGCCCGCTGTTTTGCTGTTCCTTCATCCAATTGATTGCGTGCTCGGTCAGCAGGTCCGTGGTGTATGTTTTGTCATCATACTTGGTCGGTTTGCCGTTAATGTTGAGCGTGACGCCGTAATACTTCCCCTGTCCGCGAAAACTTTCCCAGTGGTCGAAGCCCGGGCGGGGCGCGGCGGTGGCTTTTCCCATGTGCCATTTGCCAAAAAAGGCAGTCCGGTATCCGGCTTTTTGCAGGTATTGCGGGAAAAACACGAGGTTCCCGGGCACGGGCGCGGCGTTGTCCACGACGGTGTGCTGGTGCGAATACATGCCGGTGAGAATCGAGGCGCGGCTTGGCGAGCAGAGCGAGGTGGTGACAAAGGCGTTTCGCAAATGCGCCCCTTCGCGCGCCATGCGATCCATGTTGGGCGTCTCAAGCCAGGGGAGGCGTTTCATGAAGCCCATGAAATCGTGCCGGTGGTCGTCGCTTAATATAAAAACAACATTTCGCGGAGTCCCCGCGTTGGGAATGCGCGGCAGGTCGAGCGATTGCGGCTGGCTTTTGAGCGGTTGCGCGCCGACGGATGCCAGCAAGGGCAGAAGGCCAAGGTATTTGAGGCGGCTGAGGTTCATGCAGAGGGAAGCGATGTGGATTGTTTACGATACCATGGGTAGGGCGAGCCGTCCCGGTGAGCCGTTCACTGTCTCGGCTCACCCGGAGGGTTCGCCCTACCAAAATCAAAAGGCGAAACCTTTCCAGAAATCCATTTTTTCATCGCCCGCCGGACGGGCGGCGAGCAGGTGGTCGCGCATGGTTTTCACCTTGCCGGCGTATTCGGGTTTGCCGGCGAGGTTTTCCATTTCGAGCGGGTCCGCGGTGATTTCGAAGAGCTGCGTGGTTCGTGTGTTTTTGACGTTGTATTCGATCAGCTTGTATTTCCCGTCGGAATACGCGCGCTGGAACTGGCGGAACGCGAAATACATGCCGCCGCGGTGCGCCCGCGCCGGATTCGCGAGGGTCTTGGCAAAACTTTCCGTCTGCACGGAGGAGGGAATCGTGAAGCCGAGTTTTTCACAGAGGGTCGGATACACGTCCATGAGGTAGCAGCGCGCCTCGCTTTTGGCGTTTTTGGCGATGCCGGGGCCGGCCCAGATCATGGGGATTCCGATGCTGTGCTCATACAGGCTTTGCTTGCCCATCAGCCCGTGTTGCCCGACGGCCAGGCCGTTGTCCGCGGAGAACACGATGATGGTGTTCTCATACTGGCCGCTTTTTTTCAGGGCCTCAATAATGCGGCCCACTTGCGCGTCGAGGTGGCTGATCGTGGCGTAATAGTCGCGGATTTCGGCGCGCACGGCGCGCTTGCCGCGCGGCCATCCGAGCAGGCGTTCGTCGCGGCCCGTCATGTGCCCGTTGTCGAAGGGGTGCTCGGGCAGGAAGTTTTTCGGGAGTTTCGCCGCGTCCTTGCCGTCATACATCGCGTAGTATTTTTGCGGCACCTGCCTCGGGTCGTGCGGCGTGGTGAACGCGACATACATGAAGAACGGCCGGCTGGCGGCCTCGTTGCTTTTTATAAAGTCAACCGCGGCGTCGGCGAATATCTCGGCCGAGTGGCGGTTGCTGTAAACGTGGTCGCAAACTTGCCTGCGGTCCCGCGCCCATTCGAATTTGTCGTATTTGCCCGTCTTGTCGTAATGCGCGAGGGGGATTTCAAACTGGTTGTAGGTCATGCCGCC
Source organism: Ereboglobus sp. PH5-5 (assembly GCF_029504805.1). Taxonomy (NCBI): domain Bacteria; kingdom Pseudomonadati; phylum Verrucomicrobiota; class Opitutia; order Opitutales; family Opitutaceae; genus Ereboglobus; species Ereboglobus sp. PH5-5. The sequence continues at coordinate 141,627 of NZ_JAQFIT010000004.1, forward strand.
GAACAATATTTCGGCGCCGCCGGCGAAGGAGCGGTTGAAGGACGCGGTGCCGTTGTGCCACTTGCCGATGCCGTGGGTGGCGTAGCCGTTTTTGGCAAAAACCTCGCCGAGCAGCGTGTGCTGTTTGTTGATGGTCTGGCCGTTGCCGTCGAGTCCGAACATGGTTCTGCCGGTCATGAGCATGGCGCGGCTGGGCATGCACACCGCGCCGGTCAGTCCGCCCATGTTGTAGGCGCGGGTGAACGCCACGCCGGCCTCGGCGAGTGCGTCGAGGTTGGGCGTTATGAGCTCGGGGTGCCCGAGCGCGCGAATGGTTCCCGCGCGCATGTCGTCGGCGAGAAGCACAATCACGTTTGGTCGGGGGGCGGCGGCGCGGGTTTGCTGGGGCGCGGCGGAGGCCTGCGACGCGGCGGCGCACGCGAGCGAGAGGGACAGCGCCACGCCGGCGGCGGGCGAGTTGGGGAGGTTTGCCATGTTCATTTTGTTGTTTTGGGTCGGGTTGTTATTTTTGGGTTTTTGACTGTGACTTTTTGGGCTTGGGCGCCAGCGCCGGCACGTTGAGGAATTTGGGGTTGATAAACTCCCATTCGCGCAATGTCGGCTGCCAGTGCTCGTTTGTTATTATTTGTTCGAAACGGTTTATCATTTCGGAATGGCGCGCGGAGAGGTCGGTTTGCTCTTCACGATCCTGATGCAGGTCGAAAATCTCCCACGTGCCGGGGCCTTCGTGCATGTTGCTTTTCACGCCTTTCCAGCGCCCGTCCTTGATGATGGCGATTTGCCCCGTTTTTTCCGTGAACTCGAAGTAGAGGTATTCGCGCGGCGTTTGTTTTTCGCGCGCGCCGAGCAGTGTCGGCAAAATGGAAATCCCGTCGGTTTCCCAATCACCCCGCGCGCCGGTCAATTCGCCCAGCGTGGCAAGCATGTCGTATTGCGCGGAGACGAGGTCGCACACGGAGCCTTTCGCAACCTTGCCGGGCCAGCGCACGATAAAGGGAATGCGAATGCCGCCTTCGTAGAGGTCGCGTTTTCGTCCGCGCAGGCCGCCGGTGGAATCGAAGAATTCGGTTTGCGCGCCGCCCTGGTTCGCGGTGGCGCCGTTGTCGCTGCTGATCATGACGATTGTGTTTTCGTCCAGGCCAAGCTCCTTCAACAGCGCGAGTATTTTGCCCACTTGTTTGTCGGCGTGGGTGATCATCGCCGCGTAGGTGGAGAGCGGATGTTTGCTGGGCACGTAGTTGCCTTTCAGATACGGCGTCTCCTCCGGGAATTGTCCGATGTATTCGGCGATCGCCTCTTTTTTGCACTGCAACGAAACGTGCGGCGGCGTGTAGGGCAGGTAGAGGAAAAAGGGGCGGTCCTTGTTGGCTTTTATGTAGCCGAGGGTTTTGTCCACCATCCGGTCGAGCGAATAATCCTCGCCGGTGAAGGCGTCGAAATCGGAGTCGGGCGCGTTCGGGGGCAGGTTGAATTTTGAGTGCAGGCGGATGGGTTTGTTTTTGAGCGGCACGCGGTTTCCGTTTTCCCAGAGGTGCGTCGGGTAATGATTCTGCGCCTGCTTCTGGTCGTAATAACCATAAAAATAATCGAAGCCGTGGCGGAGCGGATCGCCGCTGGTGTTCCTGAATCCGAGGCCCCACTTGCCAATCGCGGCGGTGGCGTAACCGGCCTGCTTCATGACGCGTGCAATGGTCATCGAGCCCTCGGGCAGGGGCATGTTGCCGCCTTCCTCATCGTCGGTGTGTCCGCCGAATTCGTAGTTGCCCCGGACATGCGCGTGCCCCGAATGCCGCCCCGTCATCAACCCGCAGCGGGCGGGCGCGCTCACTGGGAATGTCGTGTAGTGACGGGTGAAACGCATTCCCTCGGCGGCGACCCGGTCGATGTTCGGCGTGCGAATTTTTTCCTGCCCGTAGCATCCCAGCTCGCCGTATCCCAGGTCGTCGAAATAGATATAAATGACGTTCGGCTTTTGGGGACTTGCCGCGCCCGCGGCCAAGGCGCCGGCGCACAAGGAGAGCGCGGCGGCGGTTGCGAGTTTCTTTTTGTTCATGGGATTTGGGATGGTTATTTTGCGGCGGCGGTTTGTTTCACAGAATGGTTAACAAGAATAGCCGCAAAGAGGCACAAGAAGCGCAAAGGATTTGAAGTGAGTTTGCTTCGAGTTAGCTAGGGCGCGCTCGCCGACCGCGCCGAAGATTACGGAGGATAAACGCGGCGGCCTCGGCGAGGCCGCCCTACCCTTGATGAGATGTTATTATTTCACCGCAATCGATTCGCGGAGGGTGATGGTGTATTGCTGGTCGGCGTCCTCGAGCCATTGGTCGAAGAAGGGGGAGTAGCTGGCGACTTTGATCGTTTTTCCGTCGGGCTGGAACTCGAGCAGGCGAAGGAATCCGGCGCCGCCATGGCCGCGGTCGGGGACGGTGCCGGGCTGGTAGTTGACCATCATCTGGTGCACGTCGTTGCCGTGCTCGCCCTTGCTCACGAGGTAGCCTGTGCCGTCGCCGAGGACGTGGCCGCTGATCACGAAGAGGAAATTGGGGTGCTTGGAGACGAGTTTTTTCCACATGTCCTCGCCGTCGTTGGAGCCGTCGGGGTGCTTGTTGGTTTCGTAGCCGGTGACGGGGGCGACGCGCTTGACGGCCTTGTCGGTGGCGCGGTCGTAGCGGCTGTCGTCGTGGTAGAGGTAGGCGTGCGTGAGGAGGATGACTTTGTGGTCGGGAAATTTTTCAACGATGGTGTTGGCCCAGTCGATGACGGCGTTGCGCGGGAAAAACTCAAGCGCCAGCACGAGAAACGAGCCCCACGGGGTGTTGAAGGTTTGATAGGTGTTTTCCATGTGGTGGGGCTCGAAGTAACCGCGCTTGACCGAATACTTGTAGTCGGCGGAGAGGAAGTAGCCGTTCATGAGCGTGTCGCGTTTGTGGTTGGGCACTTTCTTGGACGCGCCCCAGACGCCGACGTCGTGGTTGCCGGGCACGAGCACGAAGGGGACCTTGGCCTTGAAGAGCACATCCATCGAATGGCGCGCGGCGAGCCATTGCGGGTGGGTGTTGCGGTTGGTGATGTCGCCGGCTTGAAGGACGAACTTGATGTTGCGCGCGTCGCGGTTGGCGGCGATCCAGCGTGTCTGGCACGTGAACACATCCGGAAAGCCGTCGGTGTAACCTTGCGTGTCGGGAAGCACGGCAAGCGTCCACGCGCCGGCGGGGGCGGGCGAGCGGTAGTTGGAGGAAAAGGCTGAAAGGCTGAAGGGCTGAAGGCTGAATGTCACGAGGAGCGCGACGAGGGAGATGATGCGTTTCATGGTATATGATGTGTGTGTGTGTTGTGTGTGTTTGTGTTGGTTGATGCGTAAATACTACGGGCGCTTTTTGGCGTATTCGAATTCGGCGGAGAGAAAATAGTGGTCGCTGGGGTAGCGGCGGACGCCGTCGGTGACGCGGCTGTCCTTTATGATTTCAGTGACGGTCGGGCGGAGGCTGGCGTTGCTGAAAATGAAATCGATTTTGCCGCTCGTTTTGCCGTAGGCGTGGCCGAGAAATTTGTGATAGGTGTAGCCGGGATCAGCGGGGCCGTGAAGCGCCGTGTGGGTGTCGGTGAATCCGGCGGATTTAATCGACTTGTAGGCGTTGTATTTGGCGGTGCAGTTAAAATCGCCTGTCACGATTTGCGGAATGGCGGCGGGTTGTTTTTTCAGGAAGTCAGCGAGCACTCCGGCTTGGGCGTCGCGCGCGGGCTGGCGCTTGCCGCCGGCGGAAAAGTGCGTGTTCCAAATCATCAGCTCGCGTCCGGTGAGTCGGTCTTTGAGGTGAAGGCGGTTGAAGTGGCGCGCGGTGCGCGGTGCGTTGGGAAATGTGGAGAGATAAACCTCGGGTGTCGGCGAAAGAAACGCGCCGGTGTGCGCGATTTTTTCAAAGCGTTTTTTGGAGTAGAAAATCATGTTGGCCATCTGGCCGTCGTCGCCGTCAACAAAACCGGCTCCGCCGTAATCGGGGAAAAAATTTTTGAGGAAGTCGAGGTGCGCCTTGCGAAATTCCTGGAAGCAGATGATGTCCGCGTCCTGCGCGAGAAGCACATCGCGCGCGAGTTCCTTGCGGCGGGCCCATTCGTTGCCGGTGCCGTCGTCCTCGGGGACGAGGAAGCGGATGTTTGCCGAGACGACGCGGACGGCATCGGGCGACTGGCGTTTGCGCTGGGGGATGTCGGAGCCGGGCGCCGCCGCGAAGGCGAGGTTGGCCGCGAGCGCGAGTGACAGGATTGGGAGGAGGATGCGTTGGAGTGATTTCATGGGCGTTTTTTGTAGGGGCGCACCTTGCGTGCGGCCTCGTTTACGAAAGACTGTTGGCGCGGGTAGTCACAACGCGGGCGGGCGCGAGGGCGCACGCGAGGTGCGCCCCTACGGGGGCAGTTGTTTGTGCGCGTTTCATTTTTTGGTTTTCGCGTATTCAAATTCCGCGGAGAGGAAATAGTGGTCGCTCGGGTAGCGGCGGACGCCGTCGATGGAGCGGCTGTCCTTGATGATTTCGGCGGCGGCGGGGCGGAGCGCGTCGTTGCAAAACACGAAGTCGATTTTGCCCCTGGGTCTGCCGTAATCGAGGCCCTTGAAACCGTGATAGGTGTAGCCGGGCTCGCCGGGGCCGTGGATGGCGGTGTGGCTGTCGGTGAATCCTGCGGCCTTGATGGTTTTAATGGCCTCGGTTTCGGCGGGGCAGTTGAGATCGCCGGCGACAATTTGCGGAATGCCGGCGGGTTGTTTTTTCAGGAAATCGACGAGCACGGCGGACTGTTTGTCGCGGGCGACCTGGCTTTTGTGGTCGAAGTGCGTGTTCCAGAGCAGCAGTTCGCGCCCGGTCAGGCGGTCCTTGAGATGGATGCGGACGAAGTGGCGCACATGCGAGGACTCGGGAACCTTGGAGCGGTAAACATCGGGCGTCGGCGAAAGAAACGCGCCGCCCTCCGAGATTTTTTCAAAGCGCTTGGCGGAATAAAAGACCGTGTTGACTTTCCGCCCCTCGTCGGTGTCCACAAACCCGTAGGCGTGATAATCGGGGAAGGATTTTTTGAGTTCGTCGAAATAGCTCGGGTGAAATTCCTGGAAACAAATGATGTCGGCGTCCTGCGCGAGAAGCACGTCGCGAAGGAGTTCCTTGCGCTTGTCCCAGTCGTTGCCGCTTTTTTTGTCAACTGCGATGGGCATGCGAATGTTTGCCGAGACGACACGGACGGCGTCGGGCGACTGGCGTTTGCGTTGAGGGATGTCGGAGTCGGGCGCCGCCGCAAATGCGAAGTTGGCCGCGAGTGCGAGCGACAGGATCGGGAGGAGGATGCGTTGGGTGGATTTCATGGGTGTTTTTGTGGGGGCGCACCTTGCGTGCGCCCTCGTTTACGAAAGACTGTTGGCGCGGGTAGTCACAAAGCGGGCGAGCGCGAGGGCGTCGCAAGCGACGCCCCTACGGGGACAGTTGTTTGTGCGAGTTTCATTTTTTGGGTTTCGCGTATTCGAATTCGGCGGAGACAAAATAGTGGTCGCTCGGATAGCGGCGGACGCCGTCGATGACGCGGCTGTCCTTGATGATTTCAGCGACTGTCGGGCGGAGCGTGTCGTTGCAAAACACGAAGTCGATTTTGCCGTGAGTCTTGCCGTAACTGTGTCCCTTGAAACCGTGGAAGGTGTAACCGGGGTCGGCGGGGCCGTGAAGCGCGGTGTAAGTGTCGATGAAACCGCCCGCCTTGATGGTTTTGATCGCCTCGGTTTTCTGGGTGCAATTGAGGTCGCCGGTGATGATGTGCCCGATGTTCGGGGAATATTTTTTTGCCAGCTCGACGAGCACGGCGGCCTGCTTGGTGCGGGCGGGGCTGCTGCGGTGGTCGAAGTGGGTGTTCCAGATCATCAGCTCGCGTCCGGTCGCGCGGTCGCGGAGGTGCAGGCGGGTGACGATGCGCACTTGGGAGGACTCCTCGAATTTGGAGCGGTAAACATCGGGCGTCGCGGAAAGAAACGCGCCGTCAGCCGCGATTGTTTCGAAGCGTTTTTTGGAATAGAAAACCGTGTTCAGTTTTCGTCCGTCCTCCTTTCGCTCAACAAAGCCGAACGCCTCGTAGTCGGGAAACTGGCCCTTGAGATAATCGTAATGCGGATTGTTGAATTCCTGAAAACAGATGATGTCGGCGTCTTGCGCACGGAGCACGTCGCGCGCGAATTCCTTGCGCTTGTCCCAATTGTCGCCGGTGGCGATGTCGGCCTTGGCGAGGTAGCGGATGTTTGCCGAGACGACACGGACGGCGTCGGGCGACTGGCGTTTGCGCTGCGGAATGTCGGAGTCAGGCGCCGCCGCGAAGGCGAAGTTGGCCGCGAGTGCGAGCGACAGGATTGGGAGGAGGATGCGTTGGGTGGATTTCATGGGCGTGTTTGTAGGGGCGCACCTTGTGTGCGCCCTCGTTTACGAAAGACTGTTGGCGCGGGTAATCACAAAGCGGGCGGGCGCGAGGGCGCACGCAAGGTGCGCCCCTACGGTGTTAGCTGTTTGATGAAATTTCATTTTTTGGTTTTCGCGTATTCGAATTCGGCGGAGATGAAATAGTGGTCGCTGGGGTAGCGGCGGACGCCGTCAACGGTGCGGTTGTCGCGGATGATTTCGGTGACAGTCGGGCGGAGCGCGTCGTTGCAAAATACAAAGTCGATTTTGCCGTAAGTCTTGCCGTAGTTGTGTCCCTTGAAGTTGTGGTAGGTGTAGCCGGGATCGGCGGAGCCGTGGAGCGCCGTGTAAGTGTCGATGAAGCCGCCGGCCTTGATGGTTTTGATGGCTTGGGTTTTGGCGGGGCAGTTAAAATCGCCGGTGATGATTTGGGGAATATCGGCGGGGTGTTTTTTAATTTGCTCGACGAGTGCGGCGGCCTGCTTGTCGCGACCGGCCTGATATTTGTGGTCGAAATGCGTGTTCCAAATCATCAGCTCGCGTCCGGTCTTGCGGTCGCGGAGGTGCAGGCGGGTGACGTTGCGCACGCTGGCGGACTCCTCGAATTTGGAGCGATACACTTCGGGCGTCGGCGAGAGAAACACTCCGTCCTCGGCAATTTTTTCGAAGCGTTTTTTGGAGTAGAAAACCATGTTGGCCTTCCGCTCGTCGGGTCCGTCCACAAAGCCGGCGTGGTCGTGGCCGGGGAAATAATCCTTGAGAAATTCGAGGTGCTGTTTGCGGAATTCCTGAAAGCAAATGATGTCGGCGTCCTGCGCGAGGAGCACGTCGCGGGCGAGTTCCTTGCGCAGTTGCCACTCGTTGCCGGTGCCGTTGTCGGTGTCGAGCGGGAAGCGGATGTTTGCGGAAAGAACGCGGACGACTTCCGGCGACTGGCGTTTGCGTTGCGGGATGTCTGAGTCGGATGTGTTCGCCGCGAAAGCGAGGTTCGCCGCGAGCGCGCAGAGAAAAAACGCAAGGATGCGACTGAGGGGGAGTTTTTTCATGGGTGTTTTTGTGGGGGCGCACCTTGCGTGCGCCCTGATTTACGAAAGACTGTTGGCGTGGATATTGGCGAAGGTATCCACAAAGCGGGCGGGCGCGAGGGCGCACGCAAGGTGCGCCCCCACGGCAGCCGCGCTCACGGGCGCACTTCGAAGCGATACACGCCGGAGCCGGTTTCGCAGACAACCTCGCCCGCGGTTTCGGAGGCGATCACGCGCACGCCGGGGGCGGATGCGAGGGGACGTCCGCTTTCGGTGACGGCGGTCGCGGCCTTGGCGGGCAGGTGGATTTTCGCGCGCGAGCCGACGGGAATCGTCACGTCGAGCGCGAGTCCGCCGCCGGGCAGGATTTTCCAGCCGCTTTCGATGCGGCCGGTCGCAGCCTCGTAGGCGGCGCGCGCGTGCGTGAGTCCGCCGCCGGGGATGGGACGAATCACGATGTCGCGGAAGCCGGGTGTGGCGGTTTCGATGCCGGCGACGTGGCGGTAGAGCGATTCGCCGACCGCGCCGAATGCGTAGTGGTTGAACGAGTTCATCGTGACCGCCTGGAAACCTTCGTTGGGCGTCCAGCCGTCCCAGCGTTCCCACATGGTGGTCGCGCCGAGTTTCACTTGGTAGAGCCACGACGGGTAGGTGTCCTGCATGAGCACGCGCCACGCGGTTTCGTTGAGTCCGGCCTCGAACAATCCGGGCATGAGGCGCGGCGTGCCGATGAAGCCGGTGGCGAGGTGCCAGTCGAACGCCTTGATTGAGTCGTTGAATTTTTCCGCCGTCTTTTTGCGAAGTTTCGGCGGCACGAGGTCCATCGTGAACGCGAGCGCGTAGCCGGTCTGGCTGCTTTCGAGAATGGAGCCGTCGGCGAGCAGGAACTCGCGCTCGAAGGCGGCGCGCACTTCGTTGCGCAGGGCCTTGTAGCGGGCGGCGTCGGTGGTGCGGCCAATGGCCTCCGCCATTTGCGCCATGAGGTCGCAAAGATACGCGTAGTAGGCGGTGTCCATGACCTCGGTCTTGGCGGTGCCGCCCTTGTGGAGCCAGTCGCCGTAGCCGCCGACAAACACGATGCCGTCGCGCGCGCGGCGCTCCAGCCAGCCGATGTAGCGCGCGAGCGCGTCGAAGTGGCGCTCGATCTGGCGCGTCTCGCCGTATTGCTGCCAGAGCACGTGCGTGACGATGATCGAGGCGTCGCCCCACGCCGTCGAGGGGCGCACATGGTAGCCGGGGAAGTTCGGCGCGACGCCGGGGAAAACGCCCTCGGCATTTTGCGAGTCGCAGATGGCCTCGATCCAGCGTTCGAGAAACGCGCGCGTGTCGTAATTGTAGGAGGCGGTGCGGGCGAAGAATTGCGTGTCGCCGCTCCAGCCGAGGCGCTCGTCGCGCTGCGGGCAGTCGGTCGGGATTTCGAGATAGTTGCCGCGCTGTCCCCAGATGATGTTGGAGAAAAGCTGGTTCAACGCCGGGTCGGAACTCTCGAACCAGCCTGTGCGTTTCATCGGGCTGTGGACAACAACGCCGGTGAAATCGGCCGCGGTCGGCGCTTGCGCGAGGCCGCGCACTTCGAGGTAGCGGAATCCGTGGAACGTGAAACGCGGCTCGAGCGTTTGCTCGCCGTCGCGCATCCAGAACTCATCGACACCGGACGCGCCGCGCAGGTTGGACGTGTGGATGGAGCCGTTGGGGTTGAGGATTTCGCCGTGGCGGAAAACAACGTGCGTGCCGGCGGCGCCGCGTGTTTTCAGGCGCGCCCAGCCGACAAAGTTTTGCCCGAAGTCAACCAGCCACACGCCGGGCTCGACCTCGCGCACGGTGCGCGCGGGAAGCGTCTCGGTGATGCGCACGCCGTCGAGCGTCGCGCCCTCGACCACGGTTTGCGCAAGCGTGTAGGCGGACTCGTCGGGAATCGAACGGCGGCCCGAGGCGGCGCGTGTCCATTTCGAGTCGTTGAAATCGGCGCGCGACCAGCCGGGGATTTCGAGACGCGCGTCGTAGCCGCAACCCTGCATGAGGTCGGCGTAGCGAATGGGGCCGAACGCGGCCTTCCACGAGCGGTCGGTGGGGACGCGCGTGACGGTGCCGTCGTCGTGCTCGATCACGAGCAGCGCGCGGGCGCGCGGGTAGCCGTTGTAAACATGGCGCTTGCCGCCGAAGCCCATGATGCCGGCGAACCAGCCGTCGGCGAGCGTGATGCCGATGGCGTTTGCGCCGCCGTTGACTTGCGCGGTGACGTCATAGGTTTGCGTGTGGACGCGGCGGCGGTATTCGGTGCAGCCGGGCGCGAAGAAGTCGTTGCCGACGCGCGCGCCGTTGATCTCGACCTCGTAAAGGCCGGTGGCGGTGGCGACGAGCGTGGCGCGCTTGACGGGTTTCTTGACGGAAAACTTTTTGCGAAGCATCGCGACGGGCGCGTAGTAGTGCGTGACGTTTTCAGGCGTGCTCCAAGTGGGGCGCGAGTCGGCCTTCGGTTTTTTCCAGGCGCCGGCGGCGGCGAGCGCGGGAGCGTCGGGCGTTTTCGCGGCGGACTCGGCGGCGAGCCAGCTCGCGTCGATGGGCACGCGCTTCGTGGCGGTGTTGATTGTGGAGGGGAAAAGCTCGATCTCGCCCGTGACGGCGGGCGCGTAGCCGTCGTTTTGCGTGACGCGCAACATGGCGCGATTCTCGCCCTCGCGGAGATGGGGCGTGAGGTCGATTTGTTTCGTGATTTCCCAGCGCGCGGACGTGCCGACGCGTTTGCCGTTGAACCAGATTTCGCACTCCATGTCGGGCACGACCCAAATGACGGCGCGGTCGATCGCGGCCTTGCTCTCAACGCTGAAGGTTTTCGAGAACCACGCGGTGAGCGGTTTGCCGGCGGGCATGTCGGTGTCGGTGGGCGGCGCGACGACCTTGGCGTCGAACGCGGGCGTGGGGCGTTTTTTGATGCCGCTCATCACGGCCTTGACCCATTTCAACTGGCGCGTGCGCGCGCGGTGGCGCTGGTCGTCGGTGAGGTTTTCGGTGCGCTGCGCGTCGGTCGGGTCGAGGCCGATCCAGTCGCCGGGCCAGTCCTTGAGGTTGACGGTCTCCTCAAGGCCGCGCGACCAGGTGGCGGGCGCGCTCCAGTCGGAGGGCGCGCCGGCGCCGTCCCACACGCGCACCTTCCACCAGACCTGCTGGAGGGCGTCGAGTTTGCGCCCGGCGAAAACCGCGCGCGTATCCGTGTTTTGGATACGGCCGGAATCCCACACGTCGCCCTCGTTTGCGGCGAGTTTTTCGGGCGTGGAGGCGACGAGCACCCGCCACGCGCTTTGCACGAGGCCGCGGTCGGCGGCGTTGACGGCCTCAAGCCGCCAGGTGAGGCGCGGCCAGACTTCGCGAAGGCCGAGCGGGTTGTCGCGATGCTCGCATCGCGGCTCGGTCGGGCGGATGGTGCCGGCGGAGGCGGCGAGGGTGAGAACGGAAAGACCGGCAAGCATGGCGGTCCGTATGAGGGTGCGGAGTTTCATTGAGGCGTTGTTTCGGGTTTGGGTTGGGTTGTTGAAGCGTTGTTTTGGGGGGGAAGGGGTGCCGAGAATTGGTGTTCCTTGGGGTTTTGCGCCGTAGGGGCGTCGCTTGCGACGCCCGGGTTTTCAAAATCCCACCTGCCAGGGCAAGGGCGTCGCAAGCGACGCCCCTACGGGCGGTGAGTTGGCGGCGCCGGCGTCACTCGACGAGGGTTTTGTAGACGCAAATGTGGCGGTAGGTTTCGCCGGGGCGGAGCACGGTGGAGGGAAACGCGGGCTGGTTGGGGCTGTCCGGGAAGCGCTGCGTTTCGAGGACGATGGCGCTGCGGTGGCCGTAGGTTTTGCCCTGCTTGCCCTTGAAGGTGTCGTTGAGGAAATTGCCGCCGTAGAACTGGATGCCGGGCTGGTCGGTGCGCACTTCGAGCACGCGACCGCTGCGGGGCTCGACGACGCGCGCGGCGAGGAAGAGCTTGCCGGTGCCCGCGTCGGTGGCGGGACGGTCGAGCACCCAGTTGTGATCGTAACCGGCGCCGTTTTTAAGCTGCTCGAAATCCTGGTCCAGGCGCGAGCCGACGACCGTGGGCTTGCGGAAATCCATCGGCGTGCCATCGACGGACGCGATCTGGCCGGTGGGGATGAGGACGTCGCTCACGGGTGTGTAGCGGCTGGCGTTGAGGGTGAGCAGGTGGTCGTTGATGCTGCCGTTGCCCGCGCCGAGGAGATTGAAGAAGGAGTGGTGCGTGAGGTTGAGGACGGTGGGTTTGTCGGTCATGGCCTCGTAGGTGATTTTGAGCTCGTTGTCGTCGGTGAGCGTGTAGACCATTTTCACGTCGAGGTTGCCGGGGAAGCCCTGGTCGCCGTCGGGGGAGAGGAGGTTGAACTCAAGCGTGCGCGAATCGGGCTGGCGGGTATTCCAGACGACGGCCTGAAAACCCTTGGTGCCGCCGTGGAGGGCGTTGGGCTCGTTGTTGATGGGAACGGTGTAGTCCTTGCCGTCGAGCGTGAACTTGCCCTTGGCGATGCGGTTGCCGAAGCGTCCGATGGCGGCGCCGAAATACGGCTCGTTGGAGTCGATGTAACCCTGGACGTTGTCGTAGCCGAGCACGATGTCCTCCATCTTGCCGTCGCGGCCGGGCACAAGCCAGGAGACGACGCGCGCGCCGTAGCTGGTGACGCAGATTTCAACGCCCTTGGCGTTGGTCAGGACGAACAAGTCGGACTGTTTTCCGTCGATGACTTTTTGGAAGCGCTCGCGGTGCAAGCCGGATTTGGTGGGCGCGCTGGTTTCGTTGCGCTTGGAGCAGGCGGTGACGCCGAGCAGTGCGGACGCAAGCAACAAGGTTGCGATGACGAGTGTGTGTTTCATGGGTTTGGGTTTTATGCGTGATTTAGAGTAAAAGGGGGAGCTGCCTAAAAAACATTTTCTGACGCGAAGCGCGATTTTTTGCAGAGGAAACGCAAAGTGGCGAGCGTGATAATTATTCAATTTCGACGCGTCCCACGTCCGCGGTGCATTCTTGATAAAAGCGGCGTTGTCCCCCGCCCTGCCCCGCCCCACGTCCGTCAATCCCACACGCATCCGCAAAAAGGATGCCCTCAATATCCGCTTCCCATTCATCGGCAATCCCGCTAGCTGTGATCGCGTTTAGCTTCAACGCGACGCCAAAAAATCTTATGTATATGCCCCGCGCGTTCGCGGCGCGGAGGATTCCCCCCAAAAAAACATTCTCCCAAATACAGCACACCCACGACATGCCAAAAAACCTCATGAATAATCAAAACCCCATCCGTCTCCCCGAACTCGCCTCCGCCAGCCTGCCCCGCCGCGCCTTTCTCAAGGGCATCCTCGCCGCCGGAGCCGTCTCCGCCATCGCTCCCGGCGTCATTCTCGCGGCGAAAGGCTCCGGAGGAAAAGGCAAACCCAAGGACGGCAAAAAAACCTCGCGCAAATACACCGGTGAAAAAGTGAACCTCGCCTGCGTGGGCATCGGCAACCGCGGCGCCCAAATCATCAGGGCTTTTCACAAAACCGGCCTCGCCAACATCGTCGCCTTTTGTGACACCGACATGGGCGCACCGCACACCGAGTCCATCTTGAAACAATTTCCCGACGTGCCGCGTTTTCAGGACTTCAGGCAAATGTTCGACAAAATGGGCAAACAAATCGAAGCCGTCTGCGTCGGCACGCCCGACTTCTCGCACTTCCCCATCACCATCCTCGCCATGTCGCTCGGCAAGCACGTCTATGTCGAAAAACCCATGGCGCACAGCTTCCGCCAGATCGAACTGCTCATGGCCGCCGAAAAGAAATACAATGTCGCCGCGCAAATGGGCAACCAGGGCCATTCCGACGCGAATTATTTTCAGTTCAAGGCATGGACCGGGGCCGGCATTATCAAAAACGTCACCCGCATCACCGCCTACATGAACAGCGGACGCCGCTGGCACGACACTCCAAAATTCGCCTACAGCAAACTCACCGATTACCTCCCCGAACAACCCGTCCCCGACACGCTCGACTGGGACGGCTGGCTCGCCACCGCGCAAGCGCACAAATACAACAACGGCTACATGAACGGCGAATGGCGCTCATGGTATGACTTTGGCAACGGCGCGCTCGGCGACTGGGGCGCGCACATCTTCGACACCGCGCACGAATTCCTCGACCTTGGCCTCCCCGAGGAAGTCGATCCGGTGATGCTCGAGGGACACAATCATTTCGTATTCCCGCAAGCCTCCACGCTCGCATTCCGCTTCCCGAAACGCGGCGCCATGCCCCCGCTCGAGCTCACTTGGTATGACGGTGTCAAAAACATTCCCGCGCTCCCCGGCGACATGGGCGACCCTGTTGGCGGCACCGACATCCCGCCGCCATCGTCCGGCAAGATTGAGACAAAAAAGCTCCCGCCCGGAAAAATCATCTATGGCGAAGGCCTCACCTTCAAGGGCGGCTCGCACAGTTCGACGTTAAAAATCATCCCCGAGTCAAAGGCTGCCGACATGGCCTCGCACCTGCCCGAGGTGCCGCGGAGCCCGTCGAACCACTTCGCCAACTTCCTGCTCGCCTGCAAAGGGCGCGAGAAGTGTCGCTCGTCGTTTGCCGTGGCCGGCCCGCTTTGCCAGATGATGGGCATGGGCGTGATCGCGCAACGCCTTAACACCAGGCTCAAGTTCGACCGCGGCGCGAAACAATTCACCAACAGCAAAGCCGCCAACGAACTCCTCCTCGGCGCCCCCCCGCGCAAGGACTGGGAGCAGTATTATAAACTGTGAGGCAAACTCCCGAAAAACGAGGCTTGTCGCGGGAAAACAAAAAAACATTTATAAAAAAACATGCGAAACACTATCAATGCCCTGTTAATTTCATCCGTCCTCTTTGCGCTGGCCGGATGCCAAAGTTCGTCATCCAAACCCACGCCCGTCACGCTGGCGACCAACCCCAAGGCTCCCAACGACCTGATACAAATGTTCTACGGCGGCGCGCAATGGAATAGAATCAAGGACATGCAATATGACGGCTTCGTTGTAATGAGAGGGATTATAGCGGACAACAGAACCATTCCAAATCCGCGTATTGTAAAATCCTTTCCCGATGATTCACGCAATGAACGGGCGCTGGAATTTGCCAAGGAAATCCGCCTCACCCCGGTTACAGTGGGAGGCAGGGTAAGGGGCGCCGGAGAGATACATGTTTATTTTTACGAAACCAAGATTCCACCACGCGAAGCGCTTGTCATAGCCAAGCAACAGGACACAGTCGGCCCGACGGCCTCGGCTGGCGGAACCTTTTATTTGGTAACCGTATCCTATTAAAAAGCTAATTATATAAAAAAGACGCGAAAACATTTTCGCGTCTTTTTTGAACCAATTATTCGGAAAACTACTTCATATATTTCGCCAGGAATCGCTCCAAGGTCGTATAATAATCGCGGTTGTTTTCCTGGAGCACAAAGCCATGCCCCTCGTTGTTTTTTAGCATCAGCTCCACGGGAATCCCGCGGGAGCGCAATTTGGAGACAAATCGAGTGGCGTGCTTGACATCAACACGCTCGTCGAGCTCGCCGTAGGCGAAAAACACGGGCACGCGAACTTTGTCGGCATGCTCCAGCGGAGAGGTCGCCTTGAGACGCTCGCGATCCTTCAAGATGTCTCCCGCCTTGAGTTCCAGCTCCTCGCGAGCCGGCTCCCAATGCTTGGGTATCGTTTTCAACAATAACGCAATGTCGGTAACCCCGACATAATTTATGCCGCAGCAATACAGCTCGGGAGTGAACGTCAGCCCGGCCATTGTTGCAAAGCCGCCATAACTCGCGCCATAAATCGCAATGCGCTTGGGATCGGCGTAGCCTTGGTCTATCACCCATTTCACGCCATCAGTGATGTCGTCCTGCATGGCGAGACCCCACTGGCCGTAACCGGCCTCCAACAGTTTGCCACCGTAACCGGTGGAACCGCGGAAGTTCATCTGAAGCACGGCATAACCGCGGCTGGCAAGGAACTGAATCTCATAATTGAACCCCCAACTGTCGCGCGCCCACGGACCGCCGTGCGGATTGACAATGAGCGGCAGGTTGCGAGGTTCCTTCCCCGCGGGAAGCGTCAGGTAGCCGTGGATTGTCATGCCATCGCGCGCCGTGTATGAAATCGGGCGCACCTCGGACATTTGTTTCGGATTAATCCATTCCCGGGGACTGAAGACTTTTTCCATCGTCAGTTCCTTGGTGTTAAAAAGATAATAGGTGCCCGGATCGCGATCGCTGAACGCCCGGACAATCGTCCACGCGCCGTCCGTGCTCATGCTCGAAAAATAGTTGACCGTATCCGGCAATTCTTGGTCGAGCAGCGATTGAAGCGCCTTCAGCCGCTTGTCCTCCCACACCCATGTGGGGCGAGCCCCATCATATGCATAACCCAGAAGCCGGTGATCATCACGGGCGAGCACGACATCCTCAACATCATAGGTGTCGCTCGCGAACAGCTCTTTCACATCGACACCCTTTTCAGGGTCGAAAAGCCGGATGGATGCCGTGTCGCGGCCCACATTGCTGCTCACGTAAAGCATCCTGTTGTCCTGGTCGAAAGCCAGTGGATGAATTCCGCCCTCGGTGACTTTCCAGCGTTTGATTTCACGCCACTTGCCATTTGCCGTGTCGCGATAGAGGAAGAAGCGCTCGAGCCCTTTTTGTCCAAAAGCCGCGCGCACCGCACCCTTGTGATCCGCCACCCAGTATTGGACCCCGCCGGGATTGGTGGCGACCACCCTTTTGATTCCTGTGCGGACATTCATGCGATAAACATCCGGCTCAAGCGCGCGACGCTGGTTGCTGCGAACCAATATCTCATCCGTGGAATCCCCGTAATAACTAAGAAAATTAACCCCGCGATATCCCCCGCCCTTTTTTCCTTTTTGGGTCGCGCTTTCATTAAGCACTGTGGGATTTTTGCCATCAGCATCGATTGCAAACAACCCGCCGTTCGCACTCTTTCCTCCCCATATTATCTCCTCAACTCCGGTGAAAATCAGCCGGTTGTTTCCCACCCATCGAACATTGACGACATCCATGGTCGGCGGAGCGGTGAGGATTTTTCGCTCCTTGGTTTTCAGGTCGATAACCGACAGCGCGAGTTTTTCCTTCCATCGCGCCGTCACGGCAACCTTGCTTCCGTCAGGGGATATTCTGATTTCGCTAAAATCAGGCTCCTTCAAAAAGTCGTCGAGCGGGATTTCCGCGCAAAGCGCTGTGGCAGTAAACAGGGCGGTTAAGAAAACAAGGAGTCGTTTAGGATGCATCGTGAGTAATATTTTTGGTATGGGTTTGTTTTAAAACGCAAAAAACGCAAATGCCAAAGGAAAAACGTCTCCCCAAGCATCTGCGTTTTTAATATTAAATCAAAAAATAAAAACCGGCCCGCATTCGGCGGAAAGCGGACCGGTTCGTGAAACACTATTTCATATTAGAAGTCGCGCGAAACACGCACATACCAGAGCGCGGGCGAGGGATCGTTGATGCCGGCGGTGGTGCCCGTGCCGTCATAGGGATCGACGGGGGCGGTCTGGTTGAAGATGTTGGTCGCGCCAACAGTAATCTTCATTTGGCGGAAACCGGAATAGGTGACGGAGGCGTTTGTCCGAAGCTGCTTCTTAACAGTGTATACAAGGTAGAGCGGATCCACCTCGGGGTCGGTGTTATAACCCAGATACATTTTGCGGTCGCGATCACCAAGATAGGTTTCATAGACATTGAACGACCAGTCGCGGTAGGCCCAGTTGAACTCGACCACGGCATTGAAGCGCGGTGTCAGCCAGGTGCCAACAATGTTGTCGCCGTCGATCTTGTCACTGATGAGATAAGTGCCCGCGGCCTTGACTTGGAACTTGCCCCACTTGTCGGTGTTCCAGCGATAGCTGGCCTCGAAATCGATGCCCTTGTATTTGCGGCTGGAGATGTTGGTGTAGTCATCCCTGATGTAGAGGAGGGTGTTGTCGGGAGCGCGCACAACCATCGGCGCAAACAACGGGTTGCCCAAGTTGGCCTGCTCGAGGAAGTAGTTGTAGGCGTAAAAATCGGTCAGCTGCGCGAGCAAATCCTTCTGTTTGTAATAGAAGAAATCGACCGATGCCACGAAGCCCTTGAGCCATCCGGACTGCGGCTCGATGACGACGCCACCGTAGTAGGTGTCGGTTGTCTCAGGCTTGAGGTCGGGATTGCCACCCACGCGGATTTGCAGCTGGTCGCTGTTTCCGGTGACCGGATCCACGTAGTTGCCGGACGTGAACGTGGTCGTTCCCTTGGTGTAGAGATACGCCAGATCAGGAGCCTTGAACGACTCACTGTAGGATGTGCGGAGAACGAGCCAGGGCAAGGGCTTGAACTTAAGGCCAACCTTGGGGCGAACCTTGCTCTTGATGCCGTCGTCGCTGTAGTCTTCCCAACGACCGGCAACTTGTGCCTCAAACCAGCTGGTGAAAGGAAGGGAAACCTCGGCGTAAATGGCGTTCACATCGCGCTGACCGCCAAAGCTCGTGCCTTGTGAACCGCCAATAATGTTGCCGGTTTGGTTAAGGTCTGTCTGCGAGCTCGACAGTTTTTCAGTGCGACGCTCTGCGCCCACCGCTATGCCCGCCATGCCGCCGGGCAGTGAGATAAGCGAACCACTGGCCTTGACGTCATAATTCCAGAACTGGATCGCGGCCCTGACAGGATTTTCAATCGAGAGAAAATCGACAAATGCCTGCTCATTGAGTCCAAACCAATTAAAATACTCACGGTCGACGATCGCGGTGGTCGGATCCCATGTGAGACTGCCATCACCCATGCGGGTCAGACCCATGAGTGCCTGCTGCATCTTGTAATCAGCAACCGAACCCAAGTTACGGTTGGTGACGGTGTTCTTTGAGTAAAGCGCGCCCGCTTCCCAAGTCCAATCACCAGTAATGGTGCCTCCAAGGCCAACGAGTATGCGCGGCGTGTCGGATGTGACATCATTGACACGGTTGCCGACTTCAACAAGACGGCGGCGCCCGCTGGCAATATCCACGCCCCAAGGATTGTATGCGTTATAGGAGGGAATATACATCGCCTCGTCCACGGTCAGCCCATTTTCCCCCGCAAGGTTAACCGGAGTGGGAGCGGCATCAATTTGTGTTTCAGAACGGGAAAACGAGAGCTCGGCAAACCCATACAACCAAGGTGTGAAATCGTGCTTCATGCGCGTGTAGAACGAAAAACGGCGGATGTCGGGGAAAAGCCCGGCAACTTCTTGAAAGTTATAGAGATGGGATCCCGTCACTGCATCTCCAACAGTCGGGGTATCCGTGGCTTCGGCAAAAGTCTTATTTGAGCCACCCACAGACACATAACCGGGATATCCCATTGAGGAACGTCCATCAAACAAACCCAAATAATCCACATCGGCAGGATTGTCAGGAAGGCCGAAATCACTGATAGGAACCGGGGATTCCCAGCGGGGATCGGCTTTGCTTGCAAGGGATGTTTTGTCCGCATTTTTGGAGCGACCGAGATCGCGCGCATAGACGGACTTCTGGTCGTGCCAGTTTGCGGCAAACATAATGTGCGTCTTGGCCGTGACAACACCGCCGGTGAGAGAGGCTTTCTTAACCAAACCATCGGTGACGATATGATTTCCCGCCTGAACGGTCGTGTTAACACCCACATAGTCGTTTTTCAGCTTGAAATCGATAACACCGGCAACGGCATCCGAACCGTAGATCGCGGAACCGCCGTCCTTCAAAATCGACATGGATTCGATCGCGGCATCGG
The DNA here is from genome assembly GCF_029504805.1 of Ereboglobus sp. PH5-5. Lineage (NCBI taxonomy): Bacteria > Pseudomonadati > Verrucomicrobiota > Opitutia > Opitutales > Opitutaceae > Ereboglobus > Ereboglobus sp. PH5-5. The sequence goes on from NZ_JAQFIT010000004.1 coordinate 160,850, forward strand.
GGATGCTGTTGATATCGAACACTGTCATGAACCCATTAAAGCCAGGGGAGGCGTAGGGCGTGGTCCGACGGCCGTTGAGAAGCACGAGTGTGTTGTTACTGCCGAGACCGCGAAGGTTGAACGAGTTCACGCCCGGCGTGAAGCTGGTTCCGGCATCAACGGGAGTAAGCGCCTGTCCGTTCATAAAGGGAAGCGAACGGACGACGTCGGCCATGCTCACGTAGCCGGATGCCTCAATCTGATCGGCGGTGAAAATTTGCACAGGGCTCGCTGTTTCAATATCCACGCGTTTGATGCGGGTGCCGAGCACCTCATGTTTTTCAAGATGCACTACGTCATCTTTTGTTTCATTTGCTGGCTTTGTCGCCTGGCCAAAAGCCAGCGTCGTTGAAAGGAGCATGGCGGCTCCGGCAATTAACAATTTACGCGAGTGCGCACATGCGCCCCCGACTTGGGAGTCATTCTTGGTCTTCATTTGGCTTGTTTGGCTTGGTTGGATTTTGCGCAGCCAAGAGTTCATCCATCCGAAAATGGGGGACGCTAGGGAGCACAAAGATTCACATGGGTGCGTAATTTCGAAAAAAAGCGCAAGTCAGTTTTTTAATTTTTTTACAGCAAACCGCGGCGCTTCTGCCCGCCCGGGCATATCGCACATTACTTTCATATCCGTGTGCGCACTAAAAATTTGAATCTTTTGGCAGGACGCGCGTCCATCTGGTTGTGTTTGCGCAAAAGGGTTGGCAACAAGGCCGCCCTTTGTTTTCATTCACACCAGTCCCCCCCTTCACCCCATGCCTCACTTATCCAGCATACCCTTGGAGCATTCCACCCCGCCGGCGCATCCCGGCCCGTTGTGCACGTTTGTGTCCGGACCGCGCGACTCGGGAAAAACCCGTCATATTCTCGAACACTTGCGCCGGACCGTGGCGACCTCGCACACACCCGAGGGAACGGTGGCCGTGCTGCTTGCCGAGGCGGGGCGCACGCGCGCGGAAACCCTCTCGGCCGCATTTCCGGGGTTGATTTTGCGCAGGCTTTTTCTGCCATGCCAATGCTGCCCGGAACTGGCGCGCCTGCCCGCCGCGCTTCGGGCGACCAAGGAGGCCAATCCGCGCCTCGAACAGGTTTTCATCGAAGTGCCGGATATCGCCGCACTGCGGTTTCTCGATGAATTTGACGCCGTGGTGGGCTGGCCGCGCAACGTGGTGTTGTGCCTGAGCGCGGCATGGGCCAAGGCGCGGCGTCTCGACATGCTGCTGCCGTTTCAAAGCGCGTTGATCGAAAGGGCGGACACAATCATCGAGCACGAAGGCAATCCGCTGGCGCAACAGCTCCTGCGCACCGACAACTCGCCGACAACCGCCCCTTTCGACCTGACGCTGCCGCGGTAGGAATTGGGAAAACAAGGCGGCGCTCAAGGCAACACGCGCGCATGCGAAAAGGCCGTTGTTGCCAGCGCGCGTTTTTTTGCGCTGGTTAATGCCACGCATCACCAATGTCCGCCTCCGCCCTTCCATACGAAACCATCCGCGACGCGCTGCGCGCCCAGCCGCTCTTCGAAGACAAGACCTGGCGGCTCTCGCCGTCCGCGTGGCCGCTCACGCCGGATCAACTCGCGCAACTCAACGACATCGGCGACGCCTGCCTCGAATTTCACCAGGCGCTCGAAACCCTCTACCTCCGCTCCGTTGCGGGCAAAAATCTCCTCCGCAACAAACCCCTCGTCGCCCCGTGGGTCGCCGATTACCTCGACCGCGGCAAACCCGCCTCCGTCATCGCCCACACCCGCGACCCGAAAAACCGCGGCGCGTTTCCCAACGTCCTTCGCCCCGACCTGCTCCTCACCGACGACGGTTTCGCGCTCACCGAGCTCGACTCCGTCCCCGGCGGCATCGGCCTGACCGCGTTCCTCAACCGCCTCTACGCGTCCGACCGCGCGCCCGGCGCGAACGACGCCATGCTCCGCGTCTTCCACGATTCGCTCGCCGCGCTGCGCCCCGACCAGCGCAACCCGCTCATCGCGCTCGTTGTCAGCGACGAAGCCGCCACCTACCGTCCCGAAATGCGCTGGCTCGCCGAGCAACTCCAGCGCCTCGGCAAGCGCGTTTTCTGCCTCGATCCCGACGATGTTTTTCCACTCGGCAACACGCTCTGTTTCGACATCGAGGGCGACCCTGAAAAAATCGACATCATCTACCGATTCTTCGAACTCTTCGACCTGGAAAACATCCGCACCGCGCCCTACATCATCGAATCGTGGCAGGCGGGCGAGGTCGCCATCACGCCGCCCATGCGCCATTTTCAGGAGGAAAAACTCGGCCTTGCGCTCTTCCATCATCACCTCCTCGCCGACTATTGGGGCGAGGCGCTCAGCTCGCGCGCGCACAAACTCCTCAAGCAACTCATCCCAAAATCCTGGGTCATCGACCCCGTCCCGCTTCCGCCCGGCGCCGTGTTCGACGGCCCGCGCGTCGCCAACCGCGCCCTCACCGACTGGCGCCAGCTCGCCGCCGCCTCGCAAAAGGAACGCGACCTCATCATAAAAATTTCCGGCTACCACGAAACCGCCTGGGGCGCGCGCAGCGTCGTGCTCGGCAGCGATTGTTCGCGCGAGGAATGGCGGAACGGCATCGACATCGCCATCGCCGACGCGCCGCGCAACCTCCACATTTTGCAGGAATACAAAAAGCCAAAACGCGTCCGTCACGCCCTCTACGACCGCGACCACCAGCCGAGGGAAACCGACGGACGCCTCCGCCTCTGCCCCTATTATTTTATCGTCAACGGAAAACCCCGGCTCGGCGGCGCGCTGGCGACCTTCTGCCCACCCGACAAAAAAATAATCCACGGCATGCAAGACGCCGCGCTGCTGCCGTGCGTGTGCGTTTAGCAACGTGGCGGGAAATTCCCGGGAGCGCGGGCATCTTGCCCGCAGGTTTGGATGTTTGTGCGGCGCGCCGCGCCGTCTTGCGGGCAGGATGCCCGCGTTCCCGGGTGCGCAATCCTCACGCCGCGCCGCACTCGGGCGCGAGCGGGCCGAGAATGGCCTCAATCACATCGCGCGCGCTGTAGTTGTCGGAGCCTTCCTTGATGTAGCGCACGATGTCGGCCAGCGAATCGCCCGCCGTCGCAACCATCGTTTCGACAAGGCCGCCGCGGTTTTGCCCCAGCCCGGCCGAGGCCAGCAATCCGTTGCACAAACACATGCGCTTGCACGTCTCCGCGAGCGCGCCGCCCTTTGCGACATACGCCGCGATGGATTCGGCGGCGCAACGGAAACCGATGCCGCCATCCGGCTTGCGGTGGGCGGTGCGCAGGAGGCCGATGTCGCACACGCGTTCGCGTTGCCCGTAGAGCGCCTCGTCCGAAAGCGTGCCCTCCGCCTCCACGATTTTGAAGGGAAAGCCGGTGGGCGAGGCGCGCGGGTCGGTGAACACGCGCGCGAGTTTTTCCCGCGCACGGGTGATGATGCTGTTTTTCAACGAGGCGATCATGCCCGATTCGTTGCAAAAGGCGAAAGGCGTGCCGACCTGTATTCCGGCGGCCCCGGAGGCCGTGGCCGAGGCGAGCCCCTCGGGTGTGGCGAATCCGCCCGCCATCCAGAACGGAAGGCCGAGGGCGGCGATTTTGCCCAACTCGGGTTCGTCGCGCGGCCCGTAAACGGGCTGGCCGGACGCGTCGAGTTGCAGCAGGCCGCGCGGCGGCGCGTTGTGTCCGCCCGCGATGGAGGTCTCCACGACAAAACCGTCCACCTTGCCGCTGGATTTTTTTGCGAGCGAAAGCGCGAGCGTCGCCGAGCTGATGATCGCAAGAAATTTCGGGCGCGCGAGTTTGCGCGCGAAACCGTCCGCGACGCAGGCGGGATCAAACGCGAGCTCCGAGTCGGCCTCGCCCGCGACCTCATACTTCACCGAGGCGGGCAAGCCGTCTGCAAACCTGTCGAGCACGCCGGGCACATGGCGCGGAATGCCCGCGCCCATGAGCACGTAATCGACACCCGCCAGCATCGCCCCGTAGAGCGAGGGCAGTTGCGGCATGCGCACCTTGTCGAGGAGATTGATGCCGATGCGGGCCTTGATGTTGCCGGCGCGGGCCAGCGCGACCTCGGCGTAACTGGACAGGATCGTGAGGTCGAAGAGCGCCCTGTTGGGCTTGTCGCCGGCGAGAGGGATATTTTTATACGGCGCGCCCTCCGCCCGGCCCCCCGGCGAAAACCAACGCTCAAGAACGCGCTGCACCACGTCGGGAAACGGAAAGGTTTTGTAAACATTGCGAAGAAGCCCGCCCTCGTCGCCATCCTGAAGGATGCGGGCGTGGACCGTGTCGATGGCCGTGCCGGAGACGACGCCGAGGTGTCCCATCCCGGCGACAGCGCGGGCGAGCCGCCAGTTGGAAATGGCGATACCCATACCGCCTTGGATGATTTTGGGGAGTTGCATGAATGGAGATGGGTGCACGCTGGGCGCGACGCCTCCATTAAGAAAGAACTAAATGCAAAATAAAAAAATCCCGCCCGCCGCCGTTCCCGCGCGAATCGGCTGGAAATATGGGTTTTGAAATTTTTGTTTTGGACTTTGAACAATAGAAACCCAGTAACAGGCCGCGTGACATCCGCCATCACATCGCTGAAAACAAATCCCGCCGACGCCGGCCAGCCGCTCACGGCGCTCGCGCCGATGCAGGACGTCACCGGCCTCGCCTTCATGCGCGTCATCGCGCGCTACGGCGCGCCCGACTACTTCGTCACCGAGTTCTTCCGCGTCCACGCGCAATCGCGCCTCGAAAAACACATCCTGCGCTCCATCGACGAAAACACCACCGGTCGCCCCGTGTTCGCCCAGCTCATCGGCGAAAACATCCATCACCTCACGCGCGCCGTCGCCGAGCTCCTGCGCCACCGAGTCGCCGGCATCGACCTCAACCTCGGCTGCCCCGCGCCCAAGGTTTACAAGAAAAACGTCGGCGGCGGGCTGTTGCGCGAACCGGCCAAAATCGCCGAAATTCTCGCCGCCCTCCGCGCGCAAATTCCCGGCCTGCTCACGGTGAAAATGCGCATCGGCTTCGAGGACACCCGCCACTACGAGCAAATCCTCGACCTGATCAACGAGCACCGCGTGGACCTGCTCAGCGTGCACGGGCGCACCGTGCGCGAACTCTACCGCGGCGATGTGCACTACGACGAAATCGCGCGCGCCGTCGCCCGCGTGCGCTGCCCCGTGCTCGCCAACGGCAACATCACCTCCGCCGCAAAAGCCGTCTCCGTGCTCGGCGAAACCCGCGCCGCCGGCGTGATGATCGGCCGCCACGCCATCCGCAACCCGTGGATATTTCGTCAATGCCGCGAACGCTTCGCGGGCAAACCCGTCGCGCCGGTCACGTTCGCCGACGTGCGCGACTACATCCAGCGCCTCTGCGAAGCCGCGCAACGCGACGCCACGACCGACGCGCCCATTCCCGAAGCCGCGCATATTGGGCGCATGAAAAAATTCCTCAATTTCATCGGCCCGTCCGTCGATCCCGAAGGCGCGTTCCTGCGCGACATGCGCCGCGCCATGACCGCCGCCGAGCTCTTCGGTGTTTGCGACCGCCACCTCCTCGCCGAGCCGACGCGCGTCTTTTCCGACGAACCCCACCCCGGCATCATCGCCCGCCCGAATTGCGAGTGAGCGGTTGAAACGGGATGTTTAAAACGGCCACGAAAACGACCTTTGCCGTCTTGCGCCGTAGCGTTTCGCATCGAACTCCGCCTGCTCGATTCGCACGATGTGCCACGACCACGGAAACGAATCGCCCTGCTTCAAGCGAAGCACAAACGGCTCGGTTAATCCATTAACCTGCCGCGCGGCGTCGCTCACGTAACCGTGGCCGCTCGCGGTCATTTTCACCCGCACCGAAACCTCCGCATCCCGCCCGGTGCGCGTGACCGAGACATCGTGCAGCGCGAGTTCGAGTTTTTCAAACGAAGCCATCATGCGCCGCAAATCCACCGACAGCGTTTGCTGCGTGTATCCCCACGAGTCGGAATAATCGTCGGCCAGGCAGTCCGCGGTCGAGCCCGCGTCGAGCGATTCGATGCTCGCGATGAAGCCCGTCCACGCGCTGTCGAGACGTTTGTCCGCATCGAGCAGGCCCCTGAACACAAGCCCGCCGACAATCAACAGCAACCCGACGCCCGCCCCGATCAATATGCGCTTGTGTGAGACTTTCATGATGGCGCCCATCTTGCGCGAATTCCGCGCGGATGGGGAGAACGAAAAAACGCGTCCCGTTCCACTGGCTCCCCGCGTCCACCGCATAAATAACATTGCCCAACAACCCGCCGAAACACGAAACTTCGGGCATGGCAATTTTTGGCTCCCTAAAAACCGTCCGCGCCCAAACCACAGGCCGAAACGAAAACTACAAGACCGCGTTCGACTACATCGACGACTGCCTCAAGCCCGGCACCGACGCGCATAAACTCATCCACAGTCTCGCCGCCGGCGACAGCGACCGCGTGGAACTCGGCAACGGTGCCTTCGCGCTCCCCCAAGTCTACCTGAGCAAGGCGCCGCGCGAGACCGGTTTCTTCGAATCACACCTCGCCTATGTCGATGTGCAGGCGATCATTTCCGGGGAGGAAATTGTCGAGGTCACCGACGTCGCCAACCTCAAGGTAAAGGAAGACCGCACTCCCGCGCAGGACGCCATCATTTACGAAATGTATGACGAAGCCTCGCCCGTCCGCCTGCGCGCCGGTGAAGTCGCCGTGCTCGATCCGGTCGACGGCCACATGCCCTGCATCGCCGTCAAGGAACCCGCGCTCATCCGCAAAATCGTGGTCAAAATTCCGGTCGCCTGAACCGCATCGAAATTGAATTACAGGCATCATTACCACGCGGGCAATTTTGCCGATGTCATGAAGCACGCCGTGCTCGTGCAGCTCGTGCGCGGCATGCAGCGAAAGGAAAAGGGATTCCTCTACCTCGACACGCACGCCGGGCGCGGCGCGTATGACCTCGCCGCCGCCGACCACGGCGACACCCTCGAACGCAAACCCGAACACCCCGACGGCATCGGACGCCTGCTCGGCGAAAAAACCGACGCGCAAAACAACCCGTCCGGCGACGCCACACAGGAAACCGATCCGCTTCGCGAATACATCCAACTCGTCCGCGCATTCGACCGCCGCTGTGGAAATCTCGAACCGGGCGCCCTTCGTTTTTATCCCGGCTCGCCCTCGCTCGTTCGCGCCCTGATGCGTCCGCAGGATCGCATGGCGCTCTGCGAAAAACATCCCGACGAGTTCGCATCCCTGCGCGGCAAATTTCAAAGGGAGCCCCGCGTCTCCGTGCACGAAATCGACGGCTACACGGCCATCCGCGCCATGCTTCCCCCGCCCGAAAAACGCGCGCTCGTCCTGATCGACCCTCCTTTTGAAGCGCAGGACGAATACGAGGCAATCACCCGCGCCCTTCGCGAAGGCCTGCGCCGCATGCCCGCGGCGACCTTCGCCGTTTGGTATCCGCTCACCGAGCGCGCCCGCGCGGACGATTTTTTGAACCGGCTCGCCATGCTCGGCCCGCCGCCGACCTTTGCCGCCGAGCTCACAATCGTCGGCGAAACGTCGTCATTAAAAATGCGCGGTTGCGGCATGGCAGTCATAAACCCGCCGTGGCAAATCGACCGAACACTCGCGCCCATGCTCGACACGCTTTCTCAAACCCTCGCCCAATCCCCCGGCGGCAAAGCCACTCTCGACTGGATCGTGCGCGAGTAGTTTCTCCCGTTTCAAAACGCGCCGAAACCGCAACGCAGGGACACGGCGTGAGCGCACCCACAAAACGCGCTTCCGAAAAAGATTTAACATTGTCCTGACGCCCTTTCTTGCGACATCACTTGGGGCGTAGTTTTCGAGTCCCGCCGGCCGCCCTTCCCCGCCCTGCAAAATATCAAAACACCCTGCCACGTTTTCCATGAGCCTCCACCGCATCCGCAGTCTCCTTTCGATTCTTCTCATCTGCCTGTGCGCCGACCTCCCCGCGCAAACCAAAACCGTCCAGACCGCCGCCCTCACATACGATTTCCCGGGCAGATACGAGAACCAGGCCGCGCAGGGCATGGCCATCTATGACGAGGTCGCACTCTTGTTCAACAACGGCGGCCGCTGCCGAATCTACAACTTGAAAACAAAAAAGAAACTCATTGAGTTCGACCTCGCGTGCGCGGCCGAAACCACCCACGCCAACAGCGCCAGTTTCGGCATTGAGCAACCGAAGGGCGCCTATTTTCCGGCGCTCTATGTTTCCGAGTGCTTCGGCGAGGGCAACCGGCGCTGCTTCGTCGAAAGCGTCACGCCGCGCGGCTCGCGCATCATCCAAACATTGGAAATCAAAACCGGCGGCACCGAGGAACGCAGCAACAACTGGATGGTTGATCGCGAAAACAAAGTCATCTACTCGATCGCCTCGTTCAGGAAAGACTCAAAGCTATACGGCCTGTTCACCAAGTGGCCGCTGCCCCCGCTCGGCAAAAAGAAGATCGTCTTCAAAAAATCCGACATTCTCGACCAGTTCACAGTCCCCTTCCCGAATATTTACGTCCAGGACACATGCATCCGCAACGGCTACCTCTACCATGCGTTCGGCAATCGCGCCGCCGCCGAAGGATCGGACGAGCACAAGAGCAGGGAGATCCACATCATCAACCTGAAAACCAAAAAGACCGAAAAAATAATAGACATCAACGACAGCTGCCCGCTCGAGCCGGAGGGGCTCGATTTTTACGGCAACACCCTGTTTTTATTTTGCAACGGCAACGGCGGCCTCTGGCGAATCCCCGGTGTCTGAACCGCGCGCCTGCTTTTTGCAAACGATGCCAAACCCAACTTTAATCCCGCCCATAACATCCATGAAAAAATCGCTCCTCGCCTTCCGCATTCTTCCGGCCCTCGCCCTTCTGGCTTTCATTTTTTCCACCGACGCCCAGGCCGGCATCATCGTCAATGCCGATTTCGAAAACGGCGTTCCGCCCGAAATCAAAAGCTTCCAATCCAGCGTCGCGCTCGACACCACCCGGGCTCGTTCCGGAAACGCCTCCCTGCGCGTCACCAAGAAAGACAAGACGACTTGGGGCACCGCCTTTTTCAATCTCGACGGCCTCATGAACTTCCCCGACGGCTGCGAGTTCTCACTCTGGGTTTATGGCGAGCACGGCTCCAAGATTTCCGCCTACATCTCCGCCGCCGACCCCGGCAAATCCGGCCGCTACACCGCCGTCAGCGCCATCGGCACAATCAAAAACGGCCAATGGAGCAAACTCAGGGGGAAAATCTACCCCGGCGATCTCGACCGTGGTGAGCGCGACGTGCGCCTCATCATCCGCACACATGGCACATGCTGGATTGACGACGTCAGGCTCACCTCCGGTTCCAGCACCGCCTCGCCCGCCCAAGCCTGGCCGGAAGTCGAGACCGCCATGCGCAAGGCCGCCAGCCGCCGCGTCACCGCAATCAAACCCGGCGACGCCATCACGCTCGATGCGCGCAACGCCGCGCTCGTCCCCGACACCGCCCTCGCCCAAACCACACTCCCCAAGGATACCGCCGTGGCCATTCCCGCCGAGGGCATCCTCGTTTTCGCCATCGAGGCCAAGGACGACATCACCCTCGCCGGCACTCTCCAGCTTGAGCCCGACGCCGACCTGCGCCCCGGTCTCCGCGCAACGGTTCTCGCCAACAACACCGTCATCGCCGCCCCCGCCGTGAAAGCCGACGCCCCGTGGCGGGATGTCCGCACCGAGGATCGCCCCGGCGCGCTTCCCAACATCACCGGACAGCGCCCGTCCCCCGCCGTCACCCTCGCGCCCGTCCACCTCCCCAAGGGTCGCCACTATATCACCGTGGCCGGTCCGCACATCCGCCCCGGCGGCACGCTCACCCGTCTCGAACTCACCGCCAAATCCGCCGAAAAACCGCTCTACGCCTTCGGCTTTTTCTCCGACACCCACCTCGGCTACGGACGCCCCGTGTGGATGAACACCAAACTCAACACCCGCGCCGCCAGCGCGCTCGAAACCGCGCTCCGCCAGCTCAAGCAGGAAAAAGCCTCTTTCGCCATCATCGGAGGCGACATGACCGACGGCGGCAGACCCAGCCAGTATGAGGCGCTCGCCGGCGCCGTCCGTCGCGCAGGGCTCCCCGTTTACGGCTGCCTCGGCAACCACGACACTCTCGTTGACGCCCGCAAGTCCATAGCCGCCACCATCCCCGAGCTCTTTCCCAAGGGCGCCGAAAACACCGACTACGACTTCACCCGTTCTCCCGTGCGTTTCATCGTCCTCAACGGCTCCAACTGGCTCGGCAAAGGCGGCGCCATTCAATCCTACCGGGGCAATAAAGACGACCGGATCACTTATCGCGCAAACATCACCGATTGGCTTCGCAACACCCTCGCCAAGGACACCGCCACTCCCACCATCGTCGTCTCCCACTATCAGTTTTATCTCAAACGCGGCGTCTCCGACACCACCGGCTACAACCTCGGCGACGGCCCGGCGATGGACAAAAAGATCATGCCTGTCCTCGACGCCGCGCCCAACGTCGTCGCCACCCTGAACGGCCACCTGCACCACAACACTGTTTCCAACTACCACGGCATCGCCACCATTCAAAACCCCGCCTTCGCCGAGTGGCCCAACGCCTACCGCGTGTGCCGCGTTTATCCCGACCGCATGGAATGGGAAGTGCGCCAGTTCTCCAATCGCGGGCTCATCCGCGAAGGCGTTGTCCACGAAAAAGCCCTCCTCTGGATGCTCTCCACCAGCGAAGGCGACCTCTCCGGCACCGTCAACTTCGCCCGCCGCCAAACGGAGCGCGACCAGCCGTGACAGATTAATGCCGGACCGCCGGCGCCGCCATTTTCAGGCCCGACAGTATTTAAAACATTGTCCTGCCCTCCCACTTTGCGGCATCAATTGACGCGCAATGCCAAGAAAATTTCGCCTCGCAGCAATCGACATCGACGGGACGCTCATCCACAACCCCTCGCTCATCATCAGCGAAGCCAATCGCAACGCCATCGCCCGCATGCAGGACGCCGGCATCGAAATCGCGCTCGCCTCCGGACGCCATCACGCATCGATGCTCCCCTTCGTCGCCCAGCTCTCAGGCCTCCGCTGGATGGTCTCGTCGCAAGGCTGCGAAGTCTCCGACATCTCCCGTCGCGAAGTGCTCGAAAAAGTCTTCATCCCCGCGTCCGTCGCGCAACAAGCCATCACTCTCGGACGCTCCCTTGGTTACGCCATCGCCGTGTATGCCGACGATGGAATCTACCGGCTCGACGCCCCGGAAAAAATCGAGGCCTACGCCGGGCTCGACGGCGGCAAAATCACTGAAATCACCGACGCCCAAGCCCTCGAAAAACCACTCCTGAAAGTCATGTGGACGGGCGACGAAAACAGCATGACCGGCATCGAAACCATGCCCGAACTCGCCACGCTCGACGCCACCCACGTGCGCACGCACACCTACCTTTACGAATTCCTCCCCAGCGGCGTCACCAAGGGAACGGGCGTGGCGAGGCTTGCCGCCCACCTCGGCATCAGCGCCGACGAAACAATCGCCTTCGGCGACGCCGAAAACGACATCCCCCTTTTCCAATGGGCGGGCTTTTCCGTGGCCATGCCGAGCCGGTGGCCCGCCGCACGCGCCGCCGCCACCATCACCGCCCCCGACGGCCCGCCCGAAACCGCCTTCGCCCGCAGCGTGGAGAGGGCAGTCGATTTTTCGTGACACCAAATCGAAGCCGCGTCGCGTCGCCCGCCGCCCATTGAACACGTCCAAAAAATCCGCGCCAAAAGTGTAGCCGAAAAGGTTACACTTTTCAGAACCGGGCGCGATTGCGGCGTGTGTCAGGATTTCTTTTTTGGCTCCTTCACATACGTCACCAGAAAAATCCCCGCGCACACGCAAACCAGCGCCACGAGGTTTTTCCATTCCAGTAGTTTCTCGCCCAAAAACATGGCTGAAAGCGCCGCGCCGAAAATTGGCACAGTGAACTGGAAAATCGAAAACAGGCTCACCGGATTATGCTTCAGCAATGTCGCCATGATCGCAAACGCGGCCGACGAAAGCAGCGCCATGTAACAAAGCAACGCCGTCGATGCCGGCGTGAAGCCCGCCAGCGAGCCGCCCATCGCGTAACCGAGCACAATGAGCAACACGCCGCCGATGCTCAGCTGCCACGCGGTCATCACCACGCTGTCCATCCCTTGCGAAATGACCTTTCCGTAGATGCTCGACACCGCCAGCACCAGCGCGGCGATCACCAGAAAGCCCTCGCCCGTGAACGTGAAATGCAGATCGAGCAAATCGCGGCTGAAATTGACAAAAATCACACCAAGAAACCCAATCACGCACCCGGCCACCACGCGCGCGGTCAACCGCTCGGCCTTGAAGACAAAATGCGCGGCGATCACGCTGAAAAACGTCGTCGTGCCGTTCATGATCGCGCCTTTCACGCCCGTCGTGTGGGAAAGCCCGATATAAAAAAAGATATACTGCAACGTCGTCATCCCCACCCCGAGCAAGGCGAGCCGCCCGAACAAACCCGCGCCGATGTCGAATGCCTTCCGCCCCGTCGCCGCGCAAAATCCAATCAAAAACAAACCCGCCGCGAAAAAGCGGTAGCCCGCGAAAAGAAATTTTCCAGCGGTGTCATCCGGCCCGATCGAGAACAACGAATAACCGGTTTTGATCGCCGGATACGCGCTGCCCCAAAGCAGGCACGCCAGCAACGACAAGCTGCAAACCACGCGCTTGTCCGTGATCCATGCCCGTCCTTTCATGCCGGCGCCAAACTTTCTGATGATTTCGAGTTGAACACAATAATGCCGAGGAAAAGACAAACGGCGGCATCCTCAAGTTGCCATTCCATGAATTATGTTCGTTCAGTCAGAAGCGTCTCCGATCTGAACGAACAAAAAGAATTGTCGCGAATCAGGCCTTGGGCGCGGCGTCGTTTGCCGCCTTCACCGCCGCCGAGACACGCTCAAGCGCTTCCGCGACCGGAATCTTCGCAACGTCTTTTTCGTGACGCCACTTCATTTCGATCACGCCCTCCTTGAGGCCTTTTCCACCGATCGTTATGCGCAACGGCACGCCGATCAAATCGGCGTCCTTGAACTTCACGCCCGGGCGCTCGGCGCGGTCGTCGACGAGCACATCCGCGCCCGCTTGCTCGGCGGCCTCCGCAACCTTGCGCGCCATTTCGGCGGCATCGGCGGCTTGCGGATCAAGCAGGCAAACGAGCACTTGGAACGGCGCCACCGGCCACGGCCAGATGATGCCGTCGGCATCGTGCCCCTGTTCGATGATCGCCTGCATCGTGCGGCTGATGCCGATGCCGTAGCTGCCCATCACCATAAGGTGCTGCTGCTTTTGGTCGTCGGTGTAAACCGCGCCGTATTTTTCCGAATACTTCGTGCCGAGCTTGAAAATGTGGCCGACCTCGATGCCCCGGCGCACCTTCAGCGGCTTGCCCGAAACCGGACAAGGCTCGCCCGGACGCACGCGGCGGAAATCGCCAAACTTCGTGATCGCGAGATCGCGCGCCACGTTGACATTGCGCAAATGGAAACCGTCCTTGTTCGCCCCCGTGGTTCCGTTGCCGACGAGCTGGATCGCCCGGTCGGCAAAAATACCCGCGAGCGCGCCGGGATCTTTGATCGTGCCCTTGACCGCGCCAAGACTGCCGGGTTTCGCGCCGAGCACCGGCTCGATTTCCTCGGGCGTGGCGGGGCGGCACAACGCAAAACCGAGCGAGCCGAGCTTCGCCTCCTCAAGCTCGTCATTGCCGCGCAAAATCACGATGAACGGCTTTCCGTCGCCGATGTAAACGAGTGTCTTGAATTGTTTGTCGGCGGCCACGTTGTAAGGCGCGGCCTCGAGCTGCGCGATGGTCGTCACGCCCGGCGTCGCGAATTCCTCAACCGTTCCGGCAGGCGCGGCCCCGGCCAGGTCCTTCGGCACAATGGCGCTGGTGGCTTTTTCGCGATTGGCAGCATAGCCGCTTTCCTCGCAGTAAATGATGTCGTCGTCGCCCACCTCGGCGGGCACCATGAACTCGTGCGAAAAACTGCCGCCCATCACGCCCGTGTCGGCCTCGACGGCAATCGCCTGCACGCCGAGCCTGCGGAAAAACGCCTCGTAGGCGGCCTTCATTGCCAGGTAGCTCCTGGTCGCGCTCTCGTCGTTCGCATCAAACGAATACGCGTCCATCATGATGAACTCGCGCGCGCGCATGAGCCCGTAGCGGGGACGGATCTCGTTGCGAAATTTCGTGGCGATTTGATAAAAGTTTTTCGGCAGGTCGCGATAGCTTGTGATCTCGGCCTTGACGATCGGCGTGATGATTTCCTCGTGCGTGGGTCCGAGCACGAACTCCGGCTCCTTGGCCGCGCCCTGTGTCGCGCTCGCGCTGTCGGCGCGGAACATGATTTCGCGCGCCGCCGCCCAGCGCGGGCCGTTCGTCCAGCTCTCGGCGGGATGCACATGGGGCATCCAAAGCTCGATGCCGCCGCCGCGGTCGATTTCCTCGCGGCAGATTTGCGTGATCTTGTGAATGGCCCGCAGCCCGAACGGCATGTAGGTGTAAAGGCCGCCGCCCAATTTGCGCACGATGCCCGCGCGCACGAGCAGTTTGTGCGAGGGGATTTCAGCGTCGGCGGGGCTTTCCTTGAGTGTCGGGATGAAGAACTTGGACCAGTATTTCATAAAAATTAAGCCGCACAGGGAAACAGCGCCCGCGCCATGAGACAAGTGGCAAAGTGAAATTTCAGGGACGGCGCGCCACCAAAAATTTTGCGGAGGCGCCTCACCGCCGCGAACTCATCGCCGGGCGCCGGCCCAATTGCTCAAATTTTGTTTTTTTACCGCAAAAACGCTCTTGGGCATTGCGTGCGCGGCGTCGTTCACTTTCATACCCCCGAAAATGTGATGAGCCCCGAGCCGCGACAAAACCCCGTTGACTCCAAGATCCGACGCTTGCTGGCGCGCGTCAAAATCCCGCCGTGCATCGCCGCGATTCTCGGGGTGTTTTGCGGACTGGGCCTGTTCGTCACCGTGAAATCCAACGCGCTTTCCTACATGTCCGACGATCCGGGGGCGTGCGTGAACTGCCACATCATGGGCTCGTATTACGCCAGCCACGCGCACAGTTCGCACGCGCGCGTCGCCACGTGCAACGACTGCCATGTGCCGCATCAGAACTTCGTCGCGAAATACGCATTCAAGGCGCAGGACGGGCTTTACCACGCGAGCGTTTTCACCCTGCGAGGCGAGCCGCAGGCCATGCGAATCAAGGAGGCCGGCGCCAACGTCGTCCAGGCCAACTGCGTGCGCTGCCACGGCCAGCTCAACGAAATCGTGCAGCCCTCGACGATCACCCTCGTCGGCAAGGAGCACGGCGAGGGCCACCTTTGCTGGGACTGCCATCGCGACGTCCCGCACGGCACGCGCCGCAGCATTTCCTCCGCGCCCAACGCCCTCGTCCCGTATCCCGACACGACCGGCGCCGCCGACCTCATGCCCGCGTGGTTGAAGGCGCAAACGCACCCGGAAAACATTTCTCAAAAGGACACTTCCAAAAAATAACGCCATGAAATCCAAGACTCCCATCGTCTTTCTCATCGCCCTCGCCGCCACGTTTGCGCTCGGCCTGCTCGCCTCGTCCATCATGGAGCGGCGCGCCGAGGCGCGTCATGTCAACGCCACCGTCGCCCCGCGCCCGACCTCCGGCTACGAGTCGCGCAACTCCCAATGGGCCGCCGCCTACCCGCGCCAATACGAAACGCTGCGCGACACGCGGGACATGAGCTTCACGCCCCCGCTCGTCGGCGCGCACGGCCTCGACGCGCTCCGGGAAAATCCGCGCCAGGTCATCCTCTGGGCCGGCTACGCGTTTTCGAAGGATTACAACCACCCGCGCGGCCACGCCTACGCGGTCGAGGATGTCCGCGCCACGCTCCGCACCGGCGCGCCGATGAAAGCCGGCGAGGGCCCGCAACCCGCCAGTTGCTGGGTGTGCAAGTCGCCCGACGTGCCCCGCCTCATGAGCGCGATGGGCGTGGACGAGTTTTATAAAAAACAATGGTCCGACCTCGGCGGCGAAATCACCAACCACATCGGTTGCGCCGATTGCCACGAGCCGAAAACCATGCAGCTCACCATCACGCGCCCGCACCTCGTCGCCGCCTACAAGGCCGCCACGGGCCGCGACATCACCACCGCCTCTCACCAGGAAATGCGCTCGCTCGTCTGCGCGCAGTGCCACGTCGAGTATTATTTCGACAAGAAAACCGTGCCCGGCGGCCAGGTCGTCACGCTGCCGTGGAAACACGGATTCTCCATCGAGGACGCCGAGAAATATTACGACGGCATCGGGTTCACCGACTACGTGAACACCATCAGCAAAACGCCCATCCTCAAGGCGCAGCATCCCGACTACGAACTCTGGCGCATGGGCATCCACGGGCAGCGCGGCGTTTCGTGCGCCGACTGCCACATGCCCTACACCGCCGACGGCTCGCAAAAATTCTCCAGCCACCACGTGCAAAGCCCGCTCGCCGACACCAGCAAATCGTGCCAGGTCTGCCACCGGCAAAACGCCGACGAGCTCGTCAAAAACGTGACCGACCGCCAGCGCGCCATCCTCGGCATGATGGAGCGCATCGAAACCGAGCTCGTCCACGCGCACTTCGAGGCCAGGGCCGCGTGGGACGCCGGCGCGAGCGAATCCGAAATGGCGCCCATCCTCCAGCTCATCCGCCAGGCGCAATGGCGCTGGGATTATGTCGCCGCCTCGCACGGCGCCGGCTTCCACGCCCCGCTCGAATGCGCGCGCATCCTCGACGCCGGACTCGGCCGCGCCGCGAGCGCGCGCCTGCAACTCGCCCGCGTGCTCGCCGCGCACGGCAAAAACGCGCCCGTCGCCCTGCCCGATATTTCGACAAAGGAATCCGCGCAAAAATACCTCGGCATCGACATCGCAAAAGAGCGCGCCGCCAAGGCGGAGTTCATAAAAACCGTCGTCCCCCAGTGGCTCGAAAACGCGCGGTCAAAGGGCACGCTCGACGAGGCGCCCTCGGCGCAAAACAAAAGATTCTGATACAGGGGCGCGCCTCGCGTGCGCCCTCGCTCACACCCGCGTCATGGATGCGCACGCCGACAATCTTTCGCCCGCGAGGGCGCACGCCAAGTGCGCCCCCGCATACGCCAGCGCCTTCGCCGCCGCGCTCGGCGTTTACATCGCGGGAGTCTCCGTGCAACTCGTCAGCGGCGCGCGCGCCATTCCCGAGCCCGCGTGGCCCGCCAACATCATTATCCTCGCCGCGTTTGTGATTCTGCTGATCGCCGCGCACGTCTTCGCCGGAAAAACCGCGCCCGTCCGATTCCTCCGTTCCGTGCCCGTCGCCATCAGCGCCATCGCGCTCGTCCTCGCGCAAGCCGTGTTCATGGGCTCAATACGCCAGTCGTCGGGCGCGGGACTTTTCGGCGACATTCTGCATAGCTGGCCGTTCGCGCTGACGATGCTGTATTTCCTCACCAACCTCGGGCTCGCCGCGCTTGGCCGCGTTTATCCCTTCCGCGCCGGAAACATCGGCTTCCTGCTCAACCACCTCGGCCTCTGGATCGCGCTCGCCGCGGGGCTGCTCGGCTCGGGCGACCTCGCTCGCCTGCGCATGCAACTCGCGCCAGGCCACCCCGAATGGCGCGCGCTCGATTCCTCGCACGGCGACCACGCGCACGTCGTCGAAATGCCCTTCGCGTTTGAACTGAAACAATTCGAGATGGACGTTTTTCCCGCAAAAATCGCCCTGCTCGACACCGCCACAAACAAACTCGCATCACCCCTGGAAATCCCCGCGCCCGGCGCCACGTTCACGCTCGGCGACTGGAACGTCACGATTGAGCAAAACCTTTCCGAGTCCTCATATTTTTCCGACGCCTACCACACCATGCCCGGCGAAACCGGCACCGTGCCCGCCGCGCGCGTCTCCGCAAAGCGCAATGCGGGTAGGGACGGCTCGCCGAGCCGTCCGCCAAACGACGCGACCGGCGCTTTCGGCGAAAGCGCCCTACCTGAAAACATTGTGGGCGGCTGGATCAGTTGCGGCAATTTCGCCAATCCGCCCGCGATTCTCGAACTCGGCGAAGGTCTCGCGCTCGCCATGCCCGAGCCCGAGGCGAAACGCTACGCCTCGCGCGTCGAGGTTTTCACCGACGCGCAGGAGCGCTTTTCCGCGACCATCGAGGTCAACAAACCGCTCTCGTTGCGCGGCTGGAAAATCTACCAGCTCAGCTACGACGAGCGCCGCGGACGCTGGTCGCAAATCAGCATCGTCGAGCTTGTCCGCGACCCGTGGCTGCCCGCCGTTTACACCGGCGTCTTCATGATGATGGCGGGCGCGGTTTTCACGATGGCGCGCATGAGAAAGGCAAACGCATGAACGCCGCGCTTTCCGCCTCGCACTGGCTCCAGTTTCCGCTTTTCGCGGGCGCCGCGCTCGCGTGCTGGGCGCTCGCGATTGCGCTGCAACTCATCCCCGCCACGCGCAACCGCGCGCCGCTCCAATCCGCGCTCGCCGCGCTCGGCGCGTGCGCGCTCCTCGCCTTCGCCGGCGCGCTCTGGCACGCGCTCGAACGCCCGCCGATGCGCACGCTCGGCGAGACGCGCCTCTGGTATGCGATCTTCACGCCGCTCATCGGCGCGTGCGCGCACGCCGCGTTTCGCCAGCGCTGGCTGCTCGCGTATTCGCTCGGCATGGGCGCGCTCTTTGTCGTCATCAACCTGCTGCGTCCGGAAACCCACAACAAGGCGCTCATGCCCGCGCTCCAAAGCATCTGGTTCGTGCCGCACGTGCTCGTTTATATTTTTGCCTACGCGATCTTCGCCGCCTCCTCGGCAGTTGCCGTGCGCGGATTGTGGCTGGCCTATCGAACGCCCGCCCGCGACACCGGCGTCGCGCTCGCGAGCCGGCTTGTTTATCTCGGTTTCGGATTCCTCACGCTCGGCCTCCTCTTCGGCGCGCTCTGGGCAAAGGAGGCGTGGGGTCACTACTGGACTTGGGACCCGAAGGAAACTTGGGCGCTGCTCACCTGGCTCGGTTACCTCGCCTACATGCACATCCGTTATCGTCATCCGGAGGCGGTGCGCCCCGCGCTTTGGGTGCTCGCACTGTCATTCGTGCTGTTGCTCATCTGCTGGTTCGGCGTCAACTACCTCCCCTCCGCCGCGCAAAGCGTGCATACTTACACTCGATAAAAAAAACGCGGGGACGCCGCAAACGACGACCCCGCGTGCTTCGCTCGATATCAATTATTAAAGATTTGCCGCCGGCAGTTTCAGAAAATCAACAATCCATGCGTTCACCGCGTCGGTTGCCTCGGGGATGATCGGGTGGCCCGCGATCAACGCCAGGTCGAGCACCTTCGGCGCCTTGATTTGGTTGTAGGCCGCGTGCATCGACGTGGGCGGGCAGGTCTCGTCGTTGTAGCCCCAATAATAATGCCCCGGCGCCTTGATGCGCTTGGCGAAATTCACCGCGTCGTAATAACTCGTCGTCTCGATCTTGAGCGGGTTTTCGGCGTGGAAGTTTTTGCCCGTTTTCGAGTCCGGCCTGAACATGTGCGGCCAGCCGCCGGCGCGTCCGTGCAGGTAACCGGTCACGTCGCAATACGCGGGGAATTGCGCGGCGCAGCCCGTCACGCGCAGATCGAGCCCCGACGTCACGATCGTGAGTTGTCCGCCTTGCGAACCGCCCGTCACGACGAGGTCCTTGCCGTTCCAGTTGGGCAGCGATGTCAGGTAGTCGTTCGCGCGCACGCAGCTCAGGTAAACGCGGCGGTAATAATACGCGTTCTTGTCGTCCAAGTTATACAGATGATAACCGCGCAGCGTGCTGCTGCGCATCTGGTCATAGGCTTCCGGAATCAGGTTCACGGGAAAGCCGTGGATGCCCACGTTGAGCGTGATCGCGCCGCGCTCGGCGAGGCTTGTGTTCACCGGCACGTAGGGGCGCACGCCCGCGCCCGGCACGCGCAAAATCGCGGGATATTTGCCCGGCGCCTTCGGCTCGCAAAGAATCCCGTAGAAGCGGCTCTGGTAACGCCCGCCCGCCGAGCCCACCGTGCGAAAACTCACATGATAAACATTCACCGTCGAGGTGCAGTATTCCGGCAGCAGCGTGCGCTTCGCATCGAGCGGAATCTTTGCGAGCTCGGCCTTGCCCTCGTTCCAAAACGCGTCGAAGTCCTTCGGCTCGGTCTGGGTCGGCTTGATTTTTTCCGGCTCAAATCCCGCCGTCGCCAAACCGCGGTAGTTTTTCCCGCCCACGTTTGCCGTCACCACGCAACGCAGGAAACCCGGCGTCTTCATCGTGCCGCCGTCGATCACGAGGCCGTTCGCGGACACGACCGCCTTCACCTCCTCGGCGGGCATCATGTCGGGAGCCACGCGATAAGCGACGCGCACGCCCTCCAGCAGCTCGTTGTCAGCCATCACCCTCACGGTGAATTTCACCTTCTCGCCGACCTTGTAAGACCAATCCTGATGATCGGGCGAAACGATAATCTGCACGCTCGCCACGCGCTTCTGCGCCACGGCGGGCACCGGCGCGATCTCGTTCGTGTCCGGCGCGGCCAGCGCCATCGCGCCCGACAAAACCGCCAGCGCCGCGCAAGAACCAATAAAACGGGTAAACCTATTTTTAGTAAGCATAGTGCCGTCCCTTTTAGCCGTGAGCGCCGTGGAAACAAGCGCGTAAAAATTCGTCCCGTAAAAATCTCCAAGAAATAAGTCTCGGCAAACCCCGCGCGATTTGGGATGCCTTGCGCGTCGTCAGTTTTACAAATTTAGCAAACGACCCAGCCAATTTCACTCCGCACCCGTCACTCTTCACACTTTTCACACACATGGCCCTCTGGGAATACAAAGTCATCACAAGCGGCATCCACGGATTCGCCACGCCCGCGCTCCTCGAAACCTATCTCAACAACCTCGGCAAGGACGAATGGGAAATCGTCAACTACCAGCCCTCGCCGACCAACTCGCTCGCCTTCACCGGCCTCGTCCGCCGCCCCACGCAACGCGACTGGACACCGCCCGCCGCGCTCGTCCCGGTCACGCCGCCACCCGCCCCCGCCGACGTAACGCAGACTGCCAAGTCTGCCCCATCCGCCCCCGCCGCCGAGGCGTCGCAAGCGACGCCCGACGCGCCTCCGTCAACCGACGCGGCGACCGACACCGCGCCTGCTCCCGCCGCCACCCTCCGCCCCGTCCGCGACACCGAGCGCGACCACGACCCCGAGGCCCTCGCCGAGGATGACGCCGCCGACACGGACGACGAATGGGACGACCTCGACTTCGACGACGACCTCCCGACCTTCTTCGACGCGCTCAAGCCCCACATGCGCAACAACCAAAAAGGCCCCGGCCAGTCCGTCGCCGTCGATTACCTCGTCAAACGCTGGCAACTCCCCGAGCGCGACATCACCGGCGCGCTCAAGGAATGCGGACTCACCATCCCCGAGACCGAGGACGCCGAGCCCGAGTATTTCGAATTCGAGGACGACCTCTACTGGGTGAACCGCAACAACCGCGGACAACTCTTCATCAACACCCGCGAAAAACCGCAGCCCAAGTTCCGCACCGTCCCCGCCACTCCGCTCTCGCCCGACGACCCCGCCTACGCGGAACTCGCCGCCGAGCGCGCCGAGGAAAAAGCCCGCGTCGAAAAACGAAACGCCGAGCGCGCCGCCCGCGCCGAGGAAGCCGCCAAACGCCGCGCCGAACGGCAGGAAGCATCCGCAAAAGCAGCCGCCTCGGAGGAAACCGCCCCTGACGACGAGGGGACCGCACGCGTCTCGCGTGCTGACAGCGTCGTCCCCGACGCCGCCCAAACCATCCTCGACCGCATCCGCCCAAAAATGCGCCGCAACCGTCACGGCCCTGGCATCTCCGGCAGCGTCGGCTTCCTGGCCCGCGCGCTCGAAACCACCGACGAGGAACTCACCGCCGCGCTCACCGGCCTCGGCCTCCAAGTCCCCGCCGCGCCCAACGAAAAACCCACCTTCGTCGAAATCGGCGCCTCGCTCTACTGGCTCAACAAGGACAACCGCGGCAACATCTGGATCAACGCCCGCGACAACAAAAACGGCACCAAAAAAACCACCCCTCCCGCCGACGCCGACGGTGCGCAAACCGCCAAGTCCGCCTCAACTGATCCCGTAGGGGCGTCGCTTGCGACGCCCGACGCGCCCCCCCCCGCACCGGACGCACCGATTGACGAAGACGTCGCAAGCGACGCCCCCGACGAGGGGACCGCACGCGTCCCGCGCGCCGACAGCGTCGTCCCCGGCGAAGGGACCGCACGCGTCCCGCGTGCCGACAGCGTCGCCCCCGACGCTGCCCCCATTCCGCATTCGCCCCTCGACGCGGTCCGCCCGCTGCTCAAACCCAACAAACGCGGAAGCGGCGTATCCGGCGAAGTCGGCTATCTGGCGCGCGCGCTAGACCAGGGCGAAACCGAGTTTGTCGCCGGGCTGACCGACGCCGGGCTGGTCGTGCCGCCCGACGCCGACACAAAGCCCACCTTTGTCGAGCACAACGGCGAGATATTCTGGTTCGGCCTCTTTGAAAAAGCCGGCGAAACCTCGGTCTGGCTCAACGCCAAACCCGCCAAGGCAAAACGCAAAACCGCCGGAGCCCCCCGCGCCCGCAAACCCAAGGCCAAAGCCAAGCCGGACGCCGATCAACCCGCCAAGTGAGAATGCAATCACCGCAAATTCGAAAAAACGCCCCCGTAGGGGCGCACCTTGCGTGCGCCCTCGCTTGCGAAGCTCTGTTTGCATGTGCATCCCCAAAACGGGCGCAACCAAGGGCGCACGCGAGGTGCGCCCCTACAACCTGAAACCGTCATGCGCATAAGCGGAGGCAAAGCACGAGGAATCCCGCTCACCGTCCCCAAAGGCGACGCCGTCCGGCCCGCGACCGACGGACTCCGCCAATCCGTTTTCTCCAGCATCGCCTCGCGCATACCCGGCGCGCATTTCCTCGACCTCTGCGCCGGCAGCGGCTCCTACGGACTCGAAGCCATCAGCCGCGGCGCGGCGAGCGGTTGCTTTGTCGAAAAAAACGCAAAAGCCGCGTCCTGCCTCCGCGCCAACATTGCCGCCGTCTGTAAAAGCGCCGCGCACGACCCGCGCACGCTCCACGTCTCCCAATGTGATCTCGCCGCCTGGACGCCCCCCGCCGGCTCGCCCCCGCCCGAACTCGTCTTCATCGACCCGCCCTACGAAATAATAGGCAACCTCGCCCCCGTCTTCTTTGCCAAAACCGCCGAATGGCTCGCCGCGAGCATCGACCCCGTGATCGTCTTCGAAATGCCCGGCGAACTTACGCTCGCCACACCTCCCGCTTGGACCCTCGCCAAACGCCTCGGCGGCAAAAGCCCCCGCCAACCCACCGTCTGCTTCTACCTGCGTGGTTCTTGACCACGGCATCCATCGCGCGCTATCGCACTGTCCACAAAAAGGAATTCTGGCATTGCATGTTCTGCTCCAGCAGGAGACGCGGAAATTCCACTTCGTAGTTCATGCGCCTCGCCCAGTGAAAAAACGCCTCACGCCGCGCCGGAAAGCGCCACCCAAACGCACAAAACAACACCCGTTTCACCTTCGGGGTATACTGGCTCTGTATATACACAGCGGGATTCGCGTCCCCAGTTTGTTCTATTGACTCGGCTGTCCATCTCGGCCCCTTCATGCCACGCTTCATTTTTTCAAGCGCCAGTGTGAAGTATTGTTCCGCAGCCACTGTGTCTCCGTGCTCACAGGCGACAATATACAACAACAGCCAGTTGTAAAAGTTATCCGCCATCGATTTGTCCAGAACGGCGCGCGCCTGCCGGTGGTCGCCCCTGATCAATGCCCGGTTGAACATAACCCAGGGGGTCTCTGCGATTCGTTGCAAATTGTGGACGTAGCCATTCGAGTCTCCCTTGCCATAACAATACGCCGCCTCCAGCACGGCAACAGCATCCATGCGATGCCGGTATGAGACTTCCACGTCAGGCGCCAATTCGTATCCGTTTATGGCAGCATCCTTTTCCTCCTCGCTTCCACCGCAATAGCCCAGCAGATGCATGTATTTCGCCATTGCGAAAAAATCGAAGGGATTTTCATTGCGCAGGCGTTTTACTGTTTCCAAGGCCTCGTCTTTGCGTCCGAGCGCCAGCAACAGCGCGATCCGATCCACACCCGCGCCGGTTGTATCCACATTGGACTGCTCGGCTTTTTCCAGACGAACGAGAGCCAGGTCGAAATCCAGCAAATCCTCCGCCTCGCTCGCCAGTGCCAGCCATGCACTGGCGCATGGTTTTTTTGCGCGCAGGGCTTTTCTGTATAACTCGCCCACCTCGTAGTTGTCCCTGCGGTCGATTCCTCGCGCAATGACATAGAGCAACGCGCCGTCATCCAGATCGGCACCGGCGAGCAGCGGGCGGTAATGACTGTCCATAGTGTTGCTCGGGGGCTGCGAGCGCAGGTAATTTTGGTAGCTTTCATGCCAGGGCACTTGCACGGGGCGGGTGTCGAGGTGCATTTTGAAAAACCGCTCCGCCTCGGCGGGCGTCAGGTAGTGCGCGGCGCACATGCTCACGTGCCTGTCGGACGGATTCAGTCGGCCAAGCCGGTTGAGATAGGCAACCGCGTCGGAGCGTTTGGTTACGCCTTCTATATAAGCAACCATGGATGCCGGCGGCAGGCGCAGCATGTCAACGTGCGAGCGCCAGCCCGTCCACGAACTCGCCATGTCCGGCTTGTCGGAAAAATAATAGTCGGCAACGGGCACTTGGATTATATCCTCGCCGACATGCACCGTGGACTTGTCGTCATACACATACTGGGCGTCGGGGGTTCCTGCTTTGGATATTCCTATTTTTGCGTATAAAATGACAGCCGTGCGGTCGGGGTTGATTATGGTGGCGCTTTTATTAAACAGGCCGCCCAGGAGCGAGCCCCCGTCAATTTCAAATTCGCCCTTGTAATCGACCGCGCCGCCCGGCGCCTCAATTGAGGCGCGCACGGTATGTTTCCCCGATGGAAACGACAGGTGCAGCACGCCCGCGCCTTCCTCGAAGACATGGGGTTTGCCGTCAATATACACAGTGTAGGGACGCCCGATTCCATTGACAATGGTCACCGTGTTATTCTTTCCCAATGGGGCGGCGTTTGCGATGATTCCGAAAGCGAAAGCGACGAGAACGCATGCAAATTTCGCCGCTGGCGAAAGCCAACGGAGCGCCGCGTGGCGGTTGAAAACGGAAATGGTGGGTTGTTTTTCCATCGGTTTCAGGGATGTGTGGCGCTTGATGTTGCGGTCGATTTCGACTGGATGCGCTTTAGTATAACATCCAACAACTCTTCCTCGATCGGTTTCCAATCCGCGGGTCGCGGGTCGGCGGTATTTTCAACCGTCGGTATTTCGAGCAGTTCGCGGCGCAGATTTTGCAATAATAGGTATGAGTTGACGGACGTGTAGGCCTTTTGCGCCTCCAATTGCACCAGCGCCGTCTTGAATGCCTCGCGATCCTCACGATAATAGGCGGTATAGGCGCTATTTTCCAAGAGAAAGACGGGGGGCTCTCTGTTAAAGAGCAACGCAGCTTCATCTCCACTGAGATTGAGCCGGCGCGCGAACAGCCACAGAATTTCGGACCCCAGGGGTTTTTCTTGCTTTGCATAATTCATAAGCAGCGCGCGCCGCCCTTCGCCTATACTATTTCCCGACAGTCCGCGCCAAAGCTCTATCAAGTCCGGAACGACAGTCTGCCAGGACAGGTCGCTCGGCATATCAATCTGCCTGTCCTTGCACAATTTTTCCAAAGCATTGACGTTTCCAAACATGAGCGCGTAGTGGAGCTCAATCCATCGGTAAGTGATTGGGCCGGCATTCATTCTGCCAGTGATCTCGCGCGCGGAGGCGCCATCATTTTCATACAAAGCGATAATATACGGGCCGTTCGCAACATTATTGGCGTAATCAGCGTGATGGAACACTTCGCCGGCGAGTCGCTTGTGTAAGCGTTTGATGTCATCTATCGCATTGGCGCGCTGGTATTGCGCAAACGCCTCGCCCACAAGGCCCGGCACAGCCACGCCCTGCCAGTAGATTCGTTCGATGTGTTGCGCTCGCTCAAAAGACGGCATGCCCTCGGTCTGCTCATTACATAGAACCCATATCCATGGCATGTAGCTCGGCTGAATGTCCCTCGCAAAGCGTTTTCGCAAATCATCAATATCCGGGATTCGTGCCATGATGGCGGTATTGACGGGGTTTGTGATCACAGTGAGCGCGCCATAATCCATGAGAGGGCCGCCTTCATCGGCAAGCCTGTGCAAAAAAGCCGACATCTGTTTCGGGTCGGCATTGCCCGCGGCGACGCCCCAGAAACTCCACGTCAAATGCTCGCGCATGAGCCAGCTTCGCTGTGCCATGATGGCGGCGCGTTGCGGATTAACCTGGCCGAACCTCGGAAACACGCCGAACGAGGCATCGAAATCCGCCGACAACTGGTAGCCCGCCACCTCCACGCGTTGCAACCGGTTGATGTTGCTGATGCGCGGCAAATTTGAGTCCCATTTGTCTTTGTGAAGAAACACACCAAACTCGGGGAAAAGTCCCAGCAGCCTGCCTAAGAAGGCCGCCGGCTCGGGACTATTTTCGGAGGCTGATTGCATGAAGTGATAACGTTGCGCGAAGGCGATGCCGAAAAACTCCCATCCATGGTTAAGTAAATCACGGGCAGTGACCGTTGCCACCGGCGCAAGCGTGCCGGAGCCTTGGTGATACCCCGCGCGAACAAGCTCCGCCGCCTCGCGGAACCCCACAAGAAACGCGTCGGTTTTTTCCTTTGAAAGATCATTCGCACTTGGTGCGGACGCTTTTTCGAGCGCAGCAAACACGCCCGGAATCGCCCCGATCTCCTTCTCACCGCATGAGTGCAAGGCCGCCAGCCATTCTCTCCTCGCTGAATGAAACCATGCCAGTGTATCCCAATTGAATCTCCATATTGCGCGTTCCTGAATTTCGGCCACGTAATCGTGAGCCGCCTCATACTCGATGTCGGCAACGAGCTTCAGGCATCTGGCAAAGGAAAGGACATCACTTGTCTCCGGCACGCTGCTGTAAAGCATGGCAACACCCCACGCCGGCGAATCAATACGCCCTGCTTGCAAGCGCGCTTCGCGCGGCGTATGCGGACTGAATATAAACCTCCACCAGTCGATTGCGACATTCGCGGACTGATTTTCGACAGCCTCGTCGGTTGATACGGCGGCGGGCTGCGTTGTTTTGCCGCCCGCCCCGTGCCCGTGCCAGACCTCGCGGGCCTGATTTTGGCGGCGCGCAAGCCAGAGCACGGACGCCCACGGGCGTTCCGCCCCGGCCTCACTGCCGACTGCGCTTTGCGCGAGCGCGAACCACGCCGCCCCGCGCGCGGCAAGCGTCGAATCGAGCGTGACCATCCGGGTCATGCCCGGCAGCGCGCAAACGAGCAAGTGTCCGCCCTGGCGCGCCGCCGCCGCCGCGTCGCCAGTGCGATGCAACGCAGACTCCTCCGCCTTGGCGGCGCGCACAGTTGCAAGACGCGACATCCCCAAGCAATCCTGCCCCTCCCAGAAAGCGTTCTCGATCTCCCCGGTTTGCGCCGATTCAAACGGCGCCCAGCGTGCCTGCAAAAACTGGCGCGTCACCTCCCGGTAAAATTGAGCCCCGTTGCGCAACAACGGAGCCTCGTAGCGAATTTGCGCCTCGCGCCATGTCTCTCCGCGCGCGTCGATCCAGCGAAACGTCCACTCGGCGGAGCCTCCGCTCGCACAATTCACGCTGTATTTAATTTCGGTGATGTCCGCGTTTGCCGCGATGTTTTCGCGCCAGGCCAGCACCCGCGCCAGCTCGACGGGAAAAACACGCTGCACGGGATCATGGAAAAAAGTTTCCGGCGCGTAACTCTGCGCCCGGGCAACGCTTCCGCCTGCGATAAGAAAAGCGGCCAAAATCGCAAGTGAAGGCGGTAGTTTTCGCAAAACCTGAAACCAATAGGGCAACATGATTAAAACAGGATTTGAAAAAGGCGGAACCTTTCGGTAAATACGAGAAAAATTACAGCAGCCCATTTTTCATGATGACAATTTGTAATTATGCCAGAATCGCAATTGCGCATTGAAGTGCGGCAAAAACCCCCGCCAACCCACCGTCTGCTTCTACCTGCGCACAAAGTAGAGCGAGCCGGGAAGAAGTATATTCACAACGGAGACACGGAGGATCACGGAGTCCGGAGGAAGAAGAAAAAGAATCCAGAACACAGGAGTCAGCGCATCAGTCATTCTGATCAACTGGCACTCTCGTTCTCTGGCTTTCTGGCCCTCTGATCTTCTGATCTCCGTGCCTCTCCGTGTCCTCCGTGGTTAATAATCTTCTGATCTACTCGCTACTGCGCTTCGGGCCTTTTTGCACTTGAGGCTCAAGCCACCACGCGGCCTTCTTCACCCGTGGCCAAAAAACGCTTCAACGACCATCCCTTTCCCTATCACGCGGAAATCGAACTCGAAATCCACACGCTGACCAACCGCGGCGTCGGACTCGGACGCGTCGTGCTGCCAGCCGAGGACGCCCCCACCCTGCCCGACGCGGCCGCGCCGGCATCATCCGGCTGGGTCGTGATGGTTCCCTTCACACTGCCCGGCGAACGCGTTCGCGCGCGCGTCTTCCGCAACCACAAGAACTACTCCGAGGCCGATCTCCTCGAAGTCCTCACCCAGTCCCCGCACCGCATCACGCCGCGCTGCCCCCTCTTCGGACGCTGCGGCGGATGCCAGTATCAGAATTTTGAATACAGCGAGCAGCTCGCATGGAAACGCCGCCAAGTCGAGGAACTGCTCCGGCACATGGCCGGCATCGAGTTCCCCGTCTCGCCGGTCATCGCCTCCCCGCAACAATACGGCTACCGCTCCAAAATCACGCCTCACTTCAATAATCCGTTGACGCGGGGAGCGCACGCGTCCCGCGTGCTGACAGCGTCGTCCCCGACGCTGTCCCAAGATTCTGGATTTCCCATCGGCTTTCTCCGCCAGGGCACGCGCCACGAACTGCTCGACGTCCCGCGCTGCGACATCGCAACCGACGCCATCAACACCCGCCTCCCCGAGCTCCGCGCCGACATCCGCGCCCGCGCCGCCGCGGGTGAGTTCAAGCGCGGAGCCACGCTTCTCCTCCGCGATGCCGGCGGCGAAGTCACCACCGATTACGACCGCATCATCAACGAGCGCGTCAGCGACATCACGCTGCACTTTCTCGCGCGCGATTTTTTCCAGAACAACCCGTTCATTCTTCCCGCCTTCACCGGCTACGTCCGCGAGCAGGCGGCGGCCTCGGGCGCGCGCCATCTCGTTGACGCGTATTGCGGCAGCGGGCTCTTTGCGCTCACCGCCGCGCGCGCGTTTGAACGCGTCACCGGCATCGAGATCAGTGAAAGCTCCGTTCAATTCGCCAGGGAAAACGCCGCGGCAAACAACATCGCCAACGCCACCTTCCGTGCTGGCGACGCCTCCGCGATTTTCGCCGGACTCGATTTTCCGCCGAGCGACACCGTTGTGATCATCGACCCGCCGCGCAAAGGCTGCGATGAGAACTTCCTCTCGCAACTCTTCACCTACGCGCCGCGCGCGGTGGTTTACGTGAGCTGCGACCCCGCCACGCAAATGCGCGACCTCACCCACTTCACCGCCCGCGGCTACAAACTCACCGCCGTCCAGCCCTTCGACCTCTTCCCCCAAACGCGCCACCTGGAATGCGTGATCACATTGCAAGCGCCATAGAGGACGGAGTGACACGATAAGAGCAATCCGCCTCGAGGAGAATTCCCGCCCGCAAAGATTTTCCTTGTTGGCACCCGCACCCGCCCCGCTACGTTTGGCGGTTTTCTCATTCCGCACTCCGCATTCCGAACTCCGCATTCACACGATGTCTCCCGCCGCTGAAATCGCACGCCGACGCACCTTTGCCATCATCTCGCATCCCGACGCGGGCAAAACCACGCTCACCGAAAAATTCCTCCTCTACGGAAACGCCATCCACCTCGCCGGCACCGTCACCGCGCGCAAAAACCAGCGCGCCACCACCTCCGACTGGATGGAACTCGAAAAACAGCGCGGCATCTCCGTCTCCTCAACCGTCCTCCAATTCGACTACAACGGCTGCGCCGTCAACCTCCTCGACACCCCCGGCCACAAGGACTTTTCCGAGGACACCTACCGCGTGCTCACCGCCGTTGACGCCGCGCTCATGGTCATCGACGCGGGCAAGGGCGTTGAGCCGCAAACCCGCAAACTCTTCGAGGTGTGCCGCCGCCGCGGCATCCCCATCTTCACTTTCATGAACAAGTGCGACCGGCCCACGCTCGACCCGCTCGCGCTCATCGACGAACTCGAAAGCGTGCTCGGTATCGCCGCCTCGCCCATCGTCTGGCCGCTCGGCAGCGGCCCCTCGTTTCGCGGCGTGTTCGACCGCACCGAGCGCGCCGTGCACCTCTTCGAGCGCGTGCCCAACGGCGCCTACGAAGCGCCCGTCAACATCACCGGCCTCGACGACCCCGCCGTGCGCGGCAAGCTCGACGACCACACCTTCAACGAGTCCACCGAGCAACTCGCCATGCTCGACGGCGCCGGGCATCCCCTCGACCTCGCCGCCATCCACGCCGGACAGCAAACGCCCGTCTATTTTGGCAGCGCGATCAACAACTTCGGCATCCAGCTCCTCCTCGACGGCTTCCTCAAGCACTCCGTGCCGCCCGCCCCGCGCCGCTCCGTCTCGATCACCGTGCCCGGCGCGCCCGCGCCCACCGAGGCGCGCGAAGTCCCTGTCGATTACGAAAAGTTCTCCGGCTTCATTTTCAAAATCCAGGCCAACATGGACCCGAAGCACCGCGACCGCATCGCATTCCTGCGCGTGTGCTCGGGCCGGTTCACGCGCGACATGGTCGTCGCGCACCAGCGCACCGGCAAGCAAGTGCGCCTCTCCTCCTCGCACAAACTCTTCGGCCAGGAACGCGAAACCGTCAACGAAGCCTGGCCCGGCGACGTGATCGGCCTCGTCGGCCACGACGCCTTCGGCATCGGCGACACGCTCACCGAGGACCGCGCCATCGCCTACGACGAAATCCCGCGCTTCCCGCCCGAAGTGTTCGCCTACCTCTCGAACCCGACCAGCTCCGACGCGAAAAAATACCGCGCCGGCCTTGAGCAACTCCTGCAGGAAGGCGTCGTGCAATCCTTCACCCCGCGCAACGCCCCGCCCGGCGCGACGCTCCTCGCCGCCGTCGGCCCGCTGCAATTTGAAGTCGTGCAATGGCGCCTGAAAAGCGAATACAACGCCGAGTCGCGCCTGGAGCCGACCAACTGGACGCTGCTCAAATGGCTGGAGCCGCACCCCTCGCTCGCAAACCCGTCCGCGCTCGTCGTGGCGAGCGGCGTGAGTTTCGGCGCCGACAAATTCGACAACCCCGTCGTGCTCTTCCCGAACGACTGGACGATGCGCTACTTCATGGAAAAAAATCCCGGCCTAAAACTGCACGACATGCCGATAGAGCAGGTAAACGCGAAATAGAGCATTTTTATAAATAGTGCGGCCATTTGCCTGAAACGCCGTTCCGCGCGCAAGGAGATTACGCCAACCGCCGCGTTTGTCTTTCGCAATTCTCTGCGCGCGCCGGACGCGCCCCTGCTTCGCTTTATTTGAGCCGGAGCGCCTGGCCCACGGCGCAGAGGTAAGCCTCGTCGGCGGCTTCCGCGGTGAGTTGGCCAAGCGTGCCGATGAGGTCGCGAAAGCGGCGCATGATCGGCTGCGCGGGCACGGGCGCCCAACCGATTTCATTGCTCACGATGACAACCGGATACGCGGCCTCGCGAAAGTGCGAGAGCAGCTTCTCCCAGTCGGCGATAATCTCGCCATCCTCGCGATCCAACCGGTCCGAAACCCAAAGCGTCAGGCAATCGAGCACAACACCCGCTGGCGGCGGCGCGAGCGCATCGAGGGCGGCGGCGATGTCTTGCGGCGCTTCCAGCACGCGCCACGCGGGGCGGTCATCACGATGACGCCGGATGCGCTCGGCCATTTCGGAATCGAGCGGCGCGCCGTCAGCCCCGCGCACCGGCGGGCGACAGGTGGCGACGAAAACGGTCCCCATCCCCCATCCGGTTGCGAGCGCAACCGCGCGACGACTTTTGCCGCTGCGAACGGGGCCTGTGAAAAATGTTATTTTAGCCATGAGGTTTGATGATTTTTTTGAACCGCGAATGGACGCGAATAGACGCGAAATAAACCGCCGCAACCGAAGCATTCGCGTTCACTGGCGTCCATTCGCTGTTCATATTTATTTGAAAGAGCATCGGGATTCAGAGGGAAAACGGGGGCGGCGGGAAAACGCGCGCCGCGATTACCAGCGCGACCGTGAACGCGAGCACGACATGGTTAAGGCGAATGGCGCGTGTGATTTCATCGGCGCGGATGGCGCGGGGATTCTCGCCGATGAAAGGTTTTCCGATGCGCTCGCTGTCGTAGTCGTGCGGGCCGCCGAAGCGCGCATCGAGCGCGCCCGCGAGCGCGGCCTCGGGATAACCGGAGTTGGGGCTGGCGTGCGCGCGTCCGTAGCGGACGATGAAACGAAAAGCGCGCCCGCTGCGAGAGGCGGCGGCGAGCAGGAGCGCGGTGAGCCGCGCCGGAAAGTAGTTGGCGGCGTCATCAAGGCGCGCGGCGGCTTTGCCGAAAAATTCATAACGCCCGTCGCGGTGGCCGATCATCGAGTCGAGCGTGTTGACCATTTTGCACGCCATCATCGCGGGCACGCCGCCGAGCGCATACCAGAAGAGCGGCGCGACCACGCCGTCGGAGAGATTCTCGGAAAGCGTCTCGAGCGTTGCCGCGCGGATTTGTTGCGCGTCGAGGCGCGCGGTGTCGCGCCCGACGATGCGCGAGAGCTGGCGGCGCGCGGCGGCGAGGCGCCCGGCATCGTTGTCGCGCGAGCCGTCGCCGAGCGCGCGAAACACCGCGCGGCATTCCGCGACGAGCGTCCGGTGCGAGAGCGCCGTGAAAACACCAAACGTCGCAATCGTCACTGCGACGGCGCCATGCCAGCGCGCGGCGAGCGCGAGGATCGCGGCCCACGCGAGCCAAGTCGCGAAAACAAGCGCGAGAGCGAGCGTCGCGCCCTTGAGAAAACGCGCGCGGTGCGAGCCGCGATTGAGGCGGCGCTCGCCCGCCGCGATGGCGCGCCCGTATCCAACAATTGGATGCGGAAGCCAGCGCGGATCGCCGAGCGCGAGGTCAAGCGCGACACCGGCGACAAGCGGAAAAAGGATGATTTGAAGCGACGGGTTGATAATGAAAAAGGAGCTGGCGGTTGGTGATCGCGACGGGTTGCCGCCGTTTTGTCCGGCGGGGTTCAGCCCTCCGGATGTTGAAGGATTTTATAAATGCGGAGTGCGGATTTCGGAATGCGGAATGAACGGACGCAAGCGGCGGACTGTCACGGCCGCCATGCGCGCAACGCCTCGGCGAGCCGGTGGTTTTGCCACGGCGTGCGCGTTGCGATGCGGATGTGTTGCGGCGTGAGTCCGCGGAAGTTCGAGGCGTCGCGAATGAGTATGCCGTGGCCCTTGACGAGGTGTTGCTTGAGCGCCTTGGCGTTGCCCTTGGCGAGCTCGACCAGGAAAAAATTGGTGGCGGTGGGCTTTGGCGCGCAGCAGGGGATTTCCGAGATGGATTTGGAGAGGGCGCGGGTGTTTGCGAGGAGGTCGTCGAGCGGCAGGGCGAACTCGTGCGCGCGCGCCGCGTAGTAGGCGCCGGCCTCGAGCGCGAGCGCGTTGACCGACCACGGTTGCATGCCGCCGGCGATTCGTGAAATCAATTTGGGCGACGACAAAATCGCGCCGAGTCGCAAGCCGGGAATGCCGAGGATTTTTGTGAACGAATGGAGGAGGATCAGGTTTTCGCGACCGGCGATGTCGGAGGCGCGGAGTTGCGGCGCGGCGCAAAACCCGGCGTAGGATTGGTCGATGACAAAAACGGTTTCGGGGCGCGCGTCGATGAGCGCGAGGAGTTGTTCGCGAGGGAGGATTTCCCCGGAGGGATTGTTGGGTTCGCAGAGCCAGACAAGATCGGCCGCGAAGGAGCCGTCCCCGGTTTGCCGGAGCTCCGCGCGCGGCGCGAAATCGAGCGCGTGCTCATGGATGCGCGCGGCGTCCTCGTATTCGGAAAACGTCGGCGTGACGATGAGCGAGCGTTTGCGGCGAAACGTCTGCGCGACGAGGTAAATGCCCGCGGTGGCCCCGGCGGTGACGAGCAGTTGTCCGGGCGCGATGCGGTTGATCGCGGCGAGTTTGGCGGCGAGCTCGCGCGCGCCGGCGTCGGGATAATGCGCGACCGCGTCGATGCGCGTGCGCAGGTGGCCGAGAAGCCCGGCGGGCGGGCCGTCGGGGCGGATGTTGGAACTGAAGTCGTCGCCGATGGGGCGCGACTGGAAACGGGCGTCGTCGCCGTGTCCGTATAGCATGATTTGGATGTCTCTCTTGTTAATGGTAAGAGCAGACGGGCCTCCATCACGCGGGTTTTCGCTTGGGAATGAAAACCGCCCGATTCGATGCGTCACACTGCTCCCACGCTTCATTTTTGCGATGAAGTTTTTCGTGCATGGCGCGCGCAAAAGTTTCGCGCCACACGCGTGAGCGTCCCGGGTCGGATATTCGGACTCCGCATGTGTCGCGGCGCGCAAAAAAAGAGCGAGCCGCCGCCTGGCCTTCTCCTTCGCCGGCGAGTGGACGCCGACTGGATTTTTCGCGCGGCCGTTGGAATGGACGCGCGAACCGAAGGTTTGGACTGATGCGTTACCGCAGCGCAACTGTAGCCGGTTTTCACGGCTTTTCCCGTTGCCTGGGACTATGCTGCAAAGAACGCCGGAACTGTGAGTCGCCGAAGCGCGGAAGGGCAACGATTATTTGAAATTTATCGGGAGCCCATGGCTGCGCGCAAAAACGCGCCGGGCGCAAACGCATCCGCCGACCGGGCTCACTTAATTATTTTGCGGAAAATTCCGAGCACAACGAGCAAGATGATCGCGCCAACCATGGCGTAAATGACAAGATCGACGAGCGGGGAAACGATATTTTGAATTTTGAGAACGCTGGCAAAAAGCCATGTGCCGATGAACGCGCCGGCTACGCCGACAATGATATTGCCGATAATGCCAAACCCGAAACCGCGAATGATAACGCCCGCAAGCCATCCGACAAACGCGCCGACCATGATGAAGATGATGAGAGAGGTGGTGTCCATGAGTTTGCCAGTAAACAGGGATGCGCCATGAAATCAAGCGGCACGATGTCCTATTGCGCGCCTATTGGCGGAGCCTCCCCCCTCCGGGAATCAAGGTCGGATGGGCGCTCGAAAACCTTTTTCGCCACCCTAAAATTTCAAAACCGGAAACTTTCTGCTTCCGTTTTGCGAATCAACCCGTAGCGTCGCGTGTTTCGTCATAAAGTCACGGAGAGGTGGCAGAGTGGTCGAATGCGCCTGACTCGAAATCAGGTGAGCCGGCAACGGTTCCGGGGGTTCGAATCCCTCCCTCTCCGCCAGTTCACCCCGGCTGTCTTTCATGGCGCCGCATCGTCCGATCCGGCTTGAAAACAATTCCGGCGACCCGCGCAAACGGACAATTGTCTTTTTTTTAAACACAGATGACCGGGTTTGACATGAGGGACGTGTCATTGATCATGCGGCGAACCTTTTTGTTACAGTGAAAAGCAAACACACCGAACCCAAAACCGTCACCCGCCCCATTCGCTCCACGACAGAATTTGCCCGCCATGTCGGGCTTGCGCGCACCACCGTCTCCCGCGTGCTTAACGGACAGCCCGGACTCAAAAAAAAGACGATTGACCGCGTAAACCGGGCGATCGAGGAAACCGGTTTTGTGCCCAACGCCTACGCGCTGCATCTGAAGGGCAAGCGCACGCAAACCGTCGGCGTGTGCGTGCAAAATCTTTCGTTCCCAATTCTCGTGAACAAGCTCGCCTCGTTGCAGGCCAAGCTCCGCGACAGGGAAATCACCACATTCATCGAGGTGGTCGATGGCGACAGCTGCGAGGGCGCGGTGCGCAATTTTCTTTCGCTGAGAGTGGAGGCGATGGTGTTTCTGGGCTATTTCGACGAGAAAAAAATCGAGCGCCAGCTCCAGGGACTCGCGAACAATGGCACGCCGAGCCTGGTGATCGACCATTTTGGCATCAAGGGCGCCAACACGGTGACGCTTGACCGCGCGCGCGGCATGGTGGCGATCACGGAGCACCTGCTCGATCTCGGGCACCGGCGTTTCGGGCTGCTCGGCTACTCGGAAAGTTTCCGCAGCACGCACGAGCGCACACGGGGCATCCGCGAGGCGCTTGAGGAGCGCGGGCTCGACTTCGACAAATGCACGGAAAACATCGACGACCAGATTGTCCGCACGAGCGATTTTGAATTCGGGCGCGCGCTCGTGCGCACGTTCATCGAGCGCGGCAAGCCGCCGACCGCGTTCATCGCGCTCAACGACGTCCTGGCCGCCGGCGCGATCCACGGAGTGAGGGACATGGGCTTTCGAGTGCCCGAGGATTTTTCGGTGAGCGGCTTCAACAACCAGGATATTTGCTCGATGGTCGTGCCCAACATCACGAGCGTCGACCAGCGCGTGGACAAGACGGTCCAGGTCGCGGTTGATTTTGTGATCGCCCAGATGGGAAAACCGCTGCGCGCAAAACCCGTCGTAAAAATGATCGACCCATTGCTCATTGTGCGCGGATCAACCGGTCCCGCGCGGAGCCGGTGACCCTGCG
Organism: Ereboglobus sp. PH5-5; assembly: GCF_029504805.1. NCBI lineage: Bacteria > Pseudomonadati > Verrucomicrobiota > Opitutia > Opitutales > Opitutaceae > Ereboglobus > Ereboglobus sp. PH5-5. The sequence goes on from NZ_JAQFIT010000004.1 coordinate 197,808, forward strand.
CATAAAAAACGGCCCGCTGTCTTAAAGCGGGCCGCGGGCGAAGTGGTTGCCGGGATTGAGCGCGGGCAATTTGCCCCAAATCACCCGGCGACAAAAGGCGCTCACTCGGCCAGGACGAGCACCAGCAGGCGGGCTGACTGGAGGCGGCTGCCGGATTTGGAAAAGGTCCAGTCGGGGTTTTTATTGCCGCCGCCGGGCTGGTTGCCGATGCCGATGTCGCAGTTCTTGCCATCGCTCCACTTGTTGTAGGCGATGATGGTTTGTTTTTCGGCGGTGTTGTGGATTTGCATGGAGCCGTAGCCGGGCGAGCGTCCGGTGCTCATGGCGTCGCCGAAATCATAGAGCTGGTCGCTGGCGCCGGAAACCTTGGCGGCGTTGGCGCCGGAGTAGTTGCAGTCCCAGAACTCGATGTTGCCGCGCGCGAAGCTGCCGGTTTTCACGCCGCGGACGTTGGAGCGCACGACGAGGTTGGTGACGTTTTGCTGGAAGCGCGCGCCGGAGTTTTTGGTGGGCACGCCGAGTTTTTTCGCGTCCTGCGCAAAGGCGTCGAACGAGACGACGGCGTGGGTGTTCTTGTCGTTATGGTCGGTGAGGGAAAGGAAGTAGGCGACGCGCTTGATTTTTTTGTCGGCAAACTTGGCGGCGTTGTTGACGTTGTAGGTGACTTCGTGGCCCTTGGAGGCGAGAGGGTTGAGGTCGTAGAGGACTTGGAAGCCCTTGGCTTCGTCGCCGAGTTTTGCGATTTCGGCGGGCAGGGGGATTTCGCCATGTGTGAATGCGCCGACTTGGAGGCCGGTGGCGGCGTCGCGGAGGTTGGGCTCGGCGGTGCCGGACCAGGCGTAGCGGACGGCGGCGGGCTGCGTGACGCCCTCGGCGCGAACGGTGACGGCGTTGTCCTTGATCGTGGCGCCGGCCTTGTGCCAGCCGGAGGCGTCGGCGATTTCAAACCAGTCGGGCGCGGCGTTGTCGCGTGTGGCGAGCTTGGCGGTGTTGCCAAAGGTGATGACGGCGGAGTCGCGCTCAAAGCGGATTTCCGACGGCGCCGGCGAGTCGCATTTCACCTGGGTGATGCCGTAGGTTTTGTTGAGGGCGAGGAGGGCGAGGCGCGCGCCGACAGTGAGTTTGTTTATCGGGTGGATGTCCTGAATGTTGCCAATGTCGTTGATGATGGCGATGCCGGAGTGTTTGTCGTCGCGGGCGAAGCGCTCTTGGGCGGCCCAGATTTTGGGCAGGGTGACGGTGTCGTTGTATTTGTAGGGAGCGAGCTGGACAATGTGCAGGGGCAGCCTGGGGTTTTCAAACTCCGCGCGCCAGGAGGCGATGAGGGCGTTGAGTTTGTCGTAGTAGAGGGCGCCGTCGGCGCGGTTGGCCTCGCCCTGATACCAGATGGCGCCCTGGATGGCGAAGGGGACGAAGGGGGCGATCATGGCGTTGTAGAGGACGGTGGGGTTTTGATGGCGGCTGGCCATGTCGGCGCTCAAGGGGCGAAGCGCCTTGGGAAACTCGGGCGGCGGCGCGACGACTTTGCCGGCGGCGGTGGCGGCGCGGGCGGCGGAGAGCCAGGCTTCCTGCGCGTCGAGGGCTTGCGCGGTGAGGGTCTTGTTGGCCTCGGTGCCGGGCTGGACGGATTGCACGCGGGTGTTTATTTCGGCGAGCGCGGGGATGGCGGCGAAACCGGCGGGGCTGGTCCACGGCTCAATGCGCGTGCCGCCCCAACTGGCGTTGATGAGGCCGACGGGGATGTTGTTCTTGAAGGCGTTCATGAGGGCGCGTCCGAAGTAGTAGCCGACGGCGGAAAACTTCGGCGTGGTGCCGGGCGCGGCGGCGGCCCAGGCCCAGGAGTTTTCGAGGGGCACGTCGTCGCGCGGCGTGTCGCTCCAGGTTTTCTTAACGTGGAAGAGGCGGAGGTTGGGGTGGTTGGATTCGGCGATGGCTGCGTCGCCGTTTTCCGATTTTTGAAGCGTCCATTCCATGTTGGACTGGCCGGAGCAGAGCCACACGACGCCGATGAGCACGTTGTTAAAACGCAGGGTGTTTTTGCCGGCGATGGTGAGTTCGCGGGGCGTGGGTTTCGGGTCGGCATGAAGCGGGTCGAGATTCACGCGCCACTTGCCGCCGGCATCGGCGACGGCGGTCTTGGTCTGGCCGGCGAAGGTGACGGTGACTTTTTCACCGGGCGCGGCGCTGCCCCATACGGGGACGGGCCGGCCAAGCTGGATCACCATGTTGTCGCCAAAAATGGCGGGAACCTTGACGTCGGCGTTGAGCGCGATGCCGGCGACGGCAAACACGAGCGCAAAAAAGAGGGCGCAAAGGCCGCGAAACGGACGGGAGTATGTTTTGATATCCATGGGATTGTGATTTGTGGTTTTGGGTTACGGAATGCGCAGTTCAGCCGTTTGCCCGGCGGATTGCGAGATTGTCTTTCGACGGCGGGTGAGATTGCCCTAACGGCCGAGCTCCGGCTCCGTCGCACTCATGCGCACTTCCCCGTCGGCAAATTCCGCGACCATTGGCCGGCCGGCCTTCACTTCCGCGCGGCGCGCGAGCGGCCGCCCCTCATCATCGCGCATGATAACAAAACCGCGATTCAACACCGATCCGGGACTCGCCGCCTGCAAACGCTTCCAAAGGCCGAGCAATTGTTGCGACGCCATCTGCACACGCGTCTCCGGCGAGCGCGCCGCAAAGGTCGATCGCGCGGCGGTGAGTTGCTGCCGCTTCAACAATGTCGCGTGTTGAAACGCGGACGCGAGCCGTCCGGCCATGTCATCGAGCCGCAAATGCCCCTGCTCGATCCGGGCCGACGGCGAGAGCAGCCGCAAGTGCGCGCGGAGACTGTCGAGTTGGCCGCGCGCGCGTTCGATGCGCTCGCCCAACAATTTTCCGAGCGCTTCTGCCGCGCGCGTCATGCGGTCCGCGCAATGCACAAACTGGCTCGAAATCAGTTCCGCCGCGCCGCTCGGTGTTTCCGCGCGCAAATCCGCCGCGAAATCGCACAGCGTAAAATCAATCTCGTGCCCCACCGCCGAAATGACGGGCACCCGGCACGCCGCGACCGCGCGGACAAGCGTTTCCTCGTTGAACGCCCACAAATCCTCCAGGCTCCCGCCGCCGCGGCCAATCACGAGCAGGTCGAAAATTCCCAGTGTTTCGGCGGCGCGCAGCATCGCGGCCATTTCCTCCGCAGCGCCCTCGCCCTGCACTTTGGCCGGCAGCACGACGAGCCGTCCGCGCCAGCCGCGCCGCTTGAGTATCCGGATGAAATCCTGCACCGCCGCGCCCGTTGGCGAAGTCACAAAACCAAGCGTCGCCGGCATCGGCGGGATGGAGGTTTTGCGCGCATTGTCGAAAAGTCCCTCGGCGGCGAGCCGCCGCTTGAGCGCCTCGAACTCCCGCTGCAACCGCCCCTCCCCGTCCTCAACCACCGCGCGCACGATAATCTGATACTGCCCGCGCGCCTCGTAAACGCTCACCTGCCCGAACACGAGCACCTGCAATCCATCGCGCAAGGCGACCGACTGGCGCGCCGCGTCACCGCGGAAAAGCACCGCGGCAACCTGCGCCCCCGCGTCTTTCAGGACGAAATACACATGGCCGCTTGCCTGCGCGCGCAAATTGGAAATCTCCCCGCGCACCCAGCACGGGCGGATTGATTGCGCGAGCGCGTCCTTCACGCGGCGCGTGAACTCCGTCACACTGAACGCGCGCTGGGTTTCGTCCGCGGACGGATTGCCGTGCTCGATGGCGCGCCGTCCGAACAAGCCTCCGTCACCCTCGTCACTCATGACTGCCGCCTTCCCCGGCACCAGCGGACTTGTCGCTTTTCATCGCCGTTTTTTTTGTGATTCGCCTGCGCACGACACGGGTGGCAACGATCAGCAGGGCAATAAAAACCACGGCGACAAAAATTCCCTTGAAGGAACCGCTCTCCTTGAAAGTGTCGAAATTCTTCCCGAGAAAAATCATGGCGAAGGCCCACCCGTATTGTCCTAGAAACGAGACGACCATGTAGGGCAAAAAGCGCACTTTCGCGAGCCCCAGAATGTAGGATTGTATGACATACGGCGGCCCCGGAACAACACGCAGAAACAAGCACGCCGTGATGTGCTCGTCACTCGGAATCACGGGCAGTTTGTAGCCGAGTTTTTTGATCAGCCGCTCAATCACGGGACGCATCGCATACCGGGCCAGCCAGTAGGAAATCGCATTGGCGCACATCAGGCTCAGCGCGGCAAAAAGACTCGTCCAGAAAATGCCCAGCTTGGGAACGAAAACCAGGCCGGCGGTAATGTTAAAAAGCGATATGGGCATGCCAATCGCGGGGCCAATTCCATACGCGGCAAAAAACCAACCGCTGCCGGCGGCGCCAATCGTCTCCACAAAATCAGCAAGGAATGCGCCCGTTTGCTGCATCAGCACCTTCACCTGCGGCCAGAACCCGACGGCCAATGCGCCACCGACCAGGGCGCACGCCACAAACGCAATGATGAGTTCGCGTTTATAACGCTTGTGCAAGGGCCGCGGCTGGGAATCGGTATTGTCGGACATCAGTTGAAAATTCGCAAAAGTCTTGGTGAAAAAGCCAAGCAACCACCCCGGCCATCCCGTGGCAAGTGGGTTTATGAAAAGGGCTGAAATGCTGAAGGACTGAAAATGAGGAAGCCTGAGAGTCAGAAACTAGGGAACCGAATTTCAGAGCCCCGCCCTTTTGGCCAGCTCGGGCAAATCCGCATGGACCTCGATCGCGCCCGCCTCGCGCAACGCCTCCGCCGTGTGCGTGCCGGTTGTCACGCAATAGCACGGGAAACCGCCGTTCACCCCCGTCTGCGCGTCGTAAATCGAATCGCCGACCAGGCACACGCCCGGCACGCCGCCGGCATTTCCCACGCGCGCGGCGGCATCGGATTTTCCGAGCGCGTTGAGCGCGTGCGCAGTGAACTCGTTTTGCGGCTTGAGCCATGGGGTGTCCGCCGCGCCGAAAATCCCCTTGAGCAAATGCGCCACGCCCAGGTGCTCGCACACCTTGCGCGACGACGGGCCGTGCTTGTTGGTCAGCACCGCGCAACAAACGCCGGCGCGGTTCAACGTCTCAAGCAATTCGCGCGCGCCCGCCAGCAAACGCACGCCGTCGAGCATGTTTTCGTCCCAAAATTCCTTGTAAACCGGCAGCGCCTGCGAAACCAAATCCGGCCTGTCGTGCGCAAAAATTCGCGTCACCGCCACATCCACACCCGCCCCCACCGCGCGATGCACCTCGTCCATCGACGGCTCGCTCAAGCCAAAATGCTTCCGCGTATGACAATGCGCGCGGTGGATCGCCTCAAAATGATCCAGCAGCGTGCCGTCCAAATCGAAAAAAATTGTGTGAAAACGCATCATGTCGCCGGACAGCATTATGAATCGCATCACCCGAGAACAGATGAAAGTGCGCCTTTTTTCACCAGCCGGGCCGTCCCTCCCGCCGGACAAGGCTCCGGCGGAATCGCGAAGGCGTCCCCCTATCTCCGTTTTGCGCCCGGCCTTTTCCACGCGGGGCCCTGTTTGCGGGCGTCGAAAAAATACGACCGCTGTTTCAATTTTTCCTCCGGCGTGCGCGCCACGTAGGCGGGCTTGCCGGTGTAAGGATCGAAACCGCTGTAATAAATCGCCGAGTCGAGCGTCATCGGCGTCGGCGTGAAATCCTGCACCTGCTCCAGGCGAAAACCCAGCCGCTTCAAATCGCCTTGCAGCGCGCGCATGTCGCGCTCCTCGCAATACGGCAGGCTCGAAATAAAATACGGCACCAATTGCTCGCGCAATCCCTCGCGCTCGTTGAGCTCGTCGAACGCCGCCTTGAAAACCTCGAACAACTTGAACGACGGTTTTCGAATGTGGCCGAGCACCTGCGGCGCGCTGTGCTCCGGCGCGACTTTCAGGCGTCCCGACACATGATGCCGCACCAGTTGCCCGAAATACTCCCCGCCGTCCTTCGAGCGGAATCCGTTTTCATCGAGAAAAATATCGTAGCGAATCCCGCTGCCCACAAACGCGCGCTTCACCTTCGGATGCTCGAGCACCTTGCGATAGAGCGCGGTCAGGCGCGACAAATCCGTGTTCAAATTGCGGCACACGCGCGGATGCAAGCACGACGCGCGACGGCATTGCGCGCAAATCGACTCGTCCTTCCCGCGCAATCCATACATGTTTGCCGACGGCCCGCCGAGATCGCTGATGTTGCCCGCGAAATCGGGCATCCGCGCGACATTTTCCACCTCGCGCAAAATCGACGCCTCCGTGCGCTCCGAAATAAATTTCCCCTGGTGCGCCGAAATCGTGCAAAAACTGCATCCGCCAAAACACCCGCGGTGCATCGTGATCGAATGCCTGATCATCTCGTAGGCGGGAATGCGCTTTCCGCGATAACGCGGATGCGGCAGCCGCGTGTAAGGCAGGTCGAACGACGCGTCCGTCTCCGCCGTCGTCAGGCACGGCCAGGGCGGATTCGCCACGATCGCGCGCTCATCGCCGCCCCCCATCGGCTCGACAATCGTCGCCGCGCGCACGCGATTCGACTCCTCCTCGATCACACGGAAATTCTCCGCGAACTTGCGCCGGTCCGCCACGCATTCCGCAAACGAATGGAGCGCGCGGCCCCCTGTGGCGCCGGGCTCCCGCCCGCAATTCTCACCGCGCTCCACCCGCGCCGTCTGCCGGACATCCCGCAACTCCCCCGCCCTCTCGCCCCGCGCGAGCCGCTCCGCGATTTCCACAATCGGCTTCTCTCCCAGCCCATACACGAGCAAATCCGCGCCGCTTTCCATCAGCACGCCCGGCTTCAGCGCATCCGACCAATAATCATAATGCGCAAACCGTCGCAGCGACGCCTCGATTCCGCCGAGCACCACGGGCACATCCGGCCAGAGTTGTTTTAAAATTTTTGAATAAACCGTGACCGCGTAATCGGGCCGCTGCCCCGCGCGCCCGTCCGCCGTGTAGGCGTCGTCGCTGCGCAGACGCTTGTTCGCCGTGTAGTGGTTGACCATGCTGTCCATGCAACCGCCCGACACGCCGAAAAACAAACGGGGCCGCCCCAGCTTTTTGAAATCGCGCAAATCGTCGCGCCAGTTTGGCTGCGGCACGATCGCCACGCGATACCCGCGCGCCTCCAAAACCCGCCCGATCACCGCCGCGCCAAACGACGGATGATCCACATAGGCATCACCGCTGAACACAATAACATCCGCGCAATCCCATCCGCGCGCCTCCATTTCCTTCCGCGAAGTCGGCAGCCACGCGTCGGGTTTGAACTGCGATTGCAGATTGGGAACCCGTCGCGGTTGCTGCTGCGAATGTTGAGTGTGCGAAGTCATTGATGTTTGTCAGCCGCGACAAGGCGGGCATGCGGCCAATCAAACGCAAAATGCGGCGCCTTGAGAAGCATTTATGGATCGCGCAAATGCAGGGCGAAGGGGGGCCGGCGGCGGCGCGAAAAAATTTAATATTTTGGCCGGGCAAAATCCGTCTGATGCGCTGTTGGGGGTGCTCCTCTTTTTGCGCCGGCCCGATGTGCGCGAGATCGCCCGTCACATCGGCAGCGTGAGGGAGCAGGTATACATGCGGCCGAGCGGGGAGCCGGTGCGGTAGCCGGAGACGGTGTCGGCGTAGAGCGGCTCGACGTCGAAGCAGTTCGCTATGCCCACGCCAATGCGGAGGCGTCGGCCAAATTTTCCGATGATCGGTTTTTGGAACTGATAGCTCAGGTCGAAGTTCATCGTCGTGTAACTGGGGTTGCCCGGGTCGTCGATGGGCGCGTTCATGCGCGGGCCGGTGTGGTTCACACGAATAACCGTGTTCCAGCCTTTGTGGTTCCACGAGGCCTGGCCCTGAAATGTCCATTCGGGCGGGTTGTTGCCGCTGGTGCTCCGGTAGGTGTAGTCAACGCCGGGGAACACTTGGTAGTCCGAGTCGATCACGTGCGTGGCGTAGGCGCGCAGCATGATGCGTCCGTATTGCTGCCTGGGCAGGCGGTATTCGAGCGAGAAGCGCAGGTCGCGAACCTCGGCCTCGCCGGTGTTGCCGGGCGTGGTGTCGATCCGGGTGATGCGGCCGGGGTGGCCATTCGCGATGTCCGCCGGCGTGGGGTCGTCGCGGATGACGCGGCCGGGGAACGAGCTTTCGTTGTTGATGATTTCCTGCGCGCTGAAACTGCTTTGGTAGATGCGGTGGCGCTGGCGGATGTTGTGCGTGGCGGAAAAGCGCAGGCCTTTCAGGAAGGTCGGCTCGAGGGTGAATCCGAGGGTTTGCGTTTCGCTTTTCGAGGTCACGGCGGAGATGGATCCGCGTGTGAAAACGGTGACGTCGGTGACGGTTTCGTCGTCGCGGGCGCGGTCGATGAAGGTTTCGGTGACGAGCGACTCGGAGCCGGCGAAGGTCGATTTGGCGGGTTTGTTTTCGTAAACCGAGTAGCGGGCGCGGAGGAGCAGCGAGCGCGCCGGCGACCAGACGAGGCCGCCGGCGTAGCTGCGGCGGCGGTTGCCCTGGCTTTGCATGTTTTGCCAGTAGGAGGCGCTGGTTTCGAGGCGGCGCAGGAGGGGCGCGGTGTTTGTCCTTCCGAAAAGGGGCACGTTGAGCGAGGCGGAGCCGGCGCCGGAGTCGTTGGTTTTTTCCGTCCTGGCGGGGTTGCCGGAGGTCGCGTTTGTGTTTTCGCGGTCGCGGTCCTGGTGGTGATAGGCGGCGGCGAGCGCGAGGCGGAGCGGGCCGCCGGGGAGGATGACGAGCGGGCCGTTGGCGGCGGCGTTGTAGCGGACGTTGGTGATGTCGTCGAGGCGCGTGCGATAGACGGTGAGGCCGGGGTAAAGGTGCGCGTTGACGGGGCCGAGGGCGGGATCGCCGAAGGGGTTGAAGCGCAGGGCGGGATCATCGGACGCGAGCGAGGCGGTGAACGCGTCCTTGTCGAGGTCGGTGGCGATGGTGCGCGAGCGGTAGCGTTGATAACCGATGCTGCTGCTCCAGTTCCACGCGGTGCTGTGCTGGCCGGGAGCCGGCGGGGTGATGTCGCCGATTTTGCCGCTCATCTTGAGGCCGAATTGCGCGTTGCGGGTGCGCGCGGTTTGGCGCGTGGGGCCGAATTCCGTGTGGACGAGGCCGACATAGACGTCCTGCCCGAAGGGGTTGTGGGCGGCGGGCACGAGCGTCTTGGAGGACGCGGCGGTGACGGGCGGCGCGCCGATGCGCTCGACCTTGGTCTCGGTGTAGTTTCCGCTGAGGCTGATGCGGAAGCGGTCGCCGCGCTTGTAGGTGACGGAGCCGTTCAGGTTGTGGCGCCGCGTGGGGGCGATGAGCATGCGATACTCGGATGTGTTGAAGCGGCGCTGTCCGTAGGCGGTGGCGGAGAGCGCGGTGTCGCCGGCCAGAAAATCGGAGGCGGTGAGCGAGAGGCCGTTTTGGTTTTCGGGCACAAGCGCGGAGGCGACGGGATTGCCGCCGGAATCGACAATGCCGGCGAGGTTGCCGCTGGCGGCTTGCACGACGCCGGGGGTGCCCCAGGCGAGGCGCATGTCGGTGCCGTCGCGATAGGTGTGGTCCTGGTTGCGCGAGAGTTCGCGGCTGGAGGCGAGCAGTTCGTTGGTCTTCCAATAAACGCCGCTGAGAAAATAGCTCCAGCGGCGCTTGGTGACGTTCATGGAGAATTTTGTGTATTGGTGAAATCCGCCGCCTGCCGCCGCGACGCGGATGCGCTCGCCGATGTCGCCGCCGACGTAGTCTTTTTTGAGGATGATGTTGATGACCTTGCCTTGCGCGTAGGCGCCGAGCTCGGGGATGGAGCCGTAGAGGCTGACTTGCACGCGCTCGATCATGTCGAGCGGAATGGTTTCGGGGTCGATGTGCGCGGGCTGTCCGTCGATGAGGATGAGCACTTCGTCGCCGTCCTCGGCGGGAGGCAGGTCCTCAAGAAAGTCCTCCATGCTGAACGCGCCGGAATCGCTGATTTGCGCGGAGTCGTAGGTCTGGACGGGTTGCGGGCCCTCGGTGACGACGCCGCCCTCGCGCGAGGCTTTCACGGTGTAGGTGTCGAGCACGATGGTATTTTCCGCGGCGGCGGCGGGAGTCGAGGAGGACGTGGAGGAGGAGTTGTCCCCCGAGCCTTTTTTCCCCTGGTTGGAGGTTTCCGTGGCGGCGGCGAGCGTGACGGGGACGGTCTTGCCGTTGGTCTCGGCGGGGGTCTCGGTGGACGTGCCCGCTTTTTGTCCGAAGCCGTGGGAGGCGCCGCCCAAAAAAAGCACCAGCAACAAGATTTTGCCTGAACGGTGGAATTGCGAAAACGGGGAGCGGCGGGCTTTGTCGGGAAATAAGAACACGGACACGATTTTTGAGAGTGAAAAGAGGGCGGGCTTTGGATTTTTGCGAGACGGTGATACCGGGCAAAAGTTGCGGGCATTTTTAGTCAGGCAAAAACCCGACAAAAATGCCCGCCTAAAGTTTCCTTTTTCGGTTATTGTTTTTCGGCGCTTTCCTCCTCGTAGGCGTCGCGTTTCGTGTTCCACAGGCAGAGGAAGGCGATGAGGCCGATGACGCCCGCGCCGCACAGCACGCCGATGGCGGGCGCCCAGCCGTAGTTTTGCGCCACCAGGCCGAGTCCCCAGCCGGAGAGCACCGTGCTGGCGTAGGAGAACAGCGAGGTGAAGCCGATCGCCGTCGCCGCGCCGCGACGCGTGACGATGTTGGCCGTGATCACGCCGGTGAGCGCCTGCGGGCCGTAGATGAAAAATCCCGCGGCCATGAGCACCGGAACCAGCGCCAGGGTCGGCAGCGGCACCAGCCAGAAGATGACCAGGATGACCGTCACGAACGCCATGCAGAGCACGCACACGCGGGCGGCGCGTCCCTTGAAGAAGCGGTCGGTCGCCCAGCCCGCGACGAGCATGCCGGCGATGGCGGCGATCTCAAAGCCGGCGACCATCCACGTGGATTTTGTGATCGAGATGTGTTTCCACTCGCCGAGCATGGTCGGGCCCCAGTCGAGGATGGCGTAGCGGATGGTGTAGATGAAAAAGTTGGCGAAGCCGCAGAGCCAGACGATCGGGTTGAGAAAGACTTTTTTGCGGAGGAATTTTTTGAACTCGGCGCGGTCGGCCTCGGTGTCCGTTGTTTCGGATTTCTTTTCGGTGCCCGGCAATTCCGGCAGTCCGACGGACGAGGGCGTGTCGCGCAGCGTGAGCCAGAGCAAGCCCGCGCCGACGATGGTGATCATGGAGGGAACCCAGAAGCACCAGCGCCAGCCGAGCATCACGAGGTAGCCGCAGAGCACGACGACGAAGCCGGCGCCGATGGAGTGCGAGGCGTTCCAGATGGACATCTTGAACGCGAGCTCGGAGGGCGGCACCCAGTGGGTGATGAGCCGCGCGCAGGGAGGAAATCCGGTGCCCTGGAAAAAGCCGTTGAGCATCCAGATCACGCCGAGCGTGACGACGAGTATGGCGGTGAATTTCTCGCCCGTGTTCGAGCCGGCGAAGAACGCGGCGATTGTCGGGCCGGAGGCGAAGGCGAGGCCGCACAACGAAACGGCGAGCAACCCGAAGACCATGAAGGCGCGCGCGTTCACGCGGTCGCCGATGATGCCGTTGACGAATTTAGACACGCCGTAGATGAGGCCGTGCGCGGTGAGGAAGATGCCGAGCTGGGCCTTCGTGATGCCAAACTCCGCCTGCAGGCCGGGCATGGCCACGCTGAGGTTTTTTCGGATGAAATAAAACAGCGAGTAGCCGACCATCGTCGCGATGATGGTGCGCCATTGCCAGTAGTGAAAGCTCTTGGTGGTTTTTTGTTTTTCCATGTTGTTTCGTGTGTGTGTTTCCGTGTGAAAGTGTTGTTTGGGAGTTAGCTCGATTTAGGATTTTTTTGATTTTTATTAACCACGGATTACACGGATTTACACGGATGCGGACTCCGTCGCTTTTGTATTTATCCGTGTAAATCCGTGTAATCCGTGGTCATGTATTATTCAGAAATAAGTCATCGGGATGTTTAGAGTCCGTTGACGCGCCACAGGCCGCCTGCTTGTCCGCAATACACCAGCAGCGTGTCGCCGTGGAACGCGGCATCCTCCGGCTCGACATGGATGTCGTCGCTGAGGTCGATGGTTTTCTCGATTTGTTTTGTCCCCAGGTTGACGACCATCACGGCGCGGTCGCGCGTGTCTTTTTTCTTCCCGTGGGGCTTGTGGCGGCCGAGCGGCAGGTAGAGGCGCTCGCCGCGAATCGTGCCGCCCTGGTGCAGGTTGCGGAAGCGGATGGTGAACTGCTCGATGATGTCCTTCCTTGCAAAAATGACGTTGCCCTCGCCCAGCGCGGGCAGGCGGAGTTTTGTGACAAGGGCCTCCTTCATGCCGCCCGCATCCGAGACGAGCGTGAGGGCGTAGAGGAATTTTTTCTCGCGATCCACGATCCAGTCGTAGGGCAACTCCTCGGGGCCGCCGGATTTAAGCTCCAGCGTTTGCAGCAATTTCGAGCCGGCCTCGTTGATGCTTTCCACAAGGCAGCGGCGTTTTCCAAAACACTCGGAGATATAAATCGCCGGGTAGGTGTCGTTGTCAGCGGGATACTCCACGCCGAAATCGGCGCAGTTGGCATGGTTCTCCGGCGCGGCGCCGGCGAGTTTGAACGCGTTGAGGAGCGCGCCCGTCTTGAGGTTATACACGCGGCAGCCTCCCGTGTTGTTAAACAGGAAGGCGGTGTCCTTGTGAATGGTCATGCCTTGCGCGGACTCCCCCTTGTATTGGCCCGGGAAGGGATGCTCGAGCGTGGCGCCCGCGCAAAATGCGGTGGAGGCGGCGGCTAAAAACGCGGCTGCCGCAAACGCGCGCCGGACGCCGGCAATGACGGTGTTTTTCATGAGGGTTGTTTTTGTGATTTTGGTGGGGCGGCTTTGGTAGGGCGAACCCTCCGGGTGAGCCGTTCGCAATTCCGGCTCACCCGGAGGGTTCGCCCTACCTGAATCAGAATCCCGTGATGTGCCACAGGCCGCCGGACTGGCCGCAATACATCAGCAGTTTGTCGCCGTGGAACGCGACGTCCTCCGGCTCGACGGCGAGCTGGTTGAGCTCAAGCGTTTTTTCGATTTGTTTCGTCTTCAGGTTCACGACGAGCAGGCCGCGATCCTTCCGGTCTTTCTTGGGGTCGGAGGGTTTCGGATGGCCGACGGGCATGTAGAGATAATCGCCGCGGATGGTGCCGCCCTGGCTCAACTGGGAGAACTTGATGGTGAACTGCTCGATGACGTCGGCCTTGGTGAAGTTGACATCACCGGCGCTCAACGCGGGCAGGCGGTATTTTGAGAGACGATACTCCCTCATGCCTTTGTCGTCCGCGACGATGGCGATTGAATACAGGAATTTTTTCTCGCGATCCACATACCAGTCAAACGGACGGTCGTCCTTGCCGCCGGTTTTTACCGCCAGGGTTTGTATCAACTTCGCGCCGGACGCGTTGATGCTCTCCACGAAGCAGCGCCTTTTTCCGTAGCACTCGGAAACGTAGATCGCCGGATAGGAGTGGTTGCCCGCGGGATACTCCACGCCAAAGTCGGCGCAGTTGGAATGGTTTTCCGGCGCGAGCGTGTCGAGTTCGAACGAGGTGATGAATTCGCCGGTCTTGAGATTATACATGCGGCAGATGCCCGTGTTGTTGAACAGGAACGCGGTGTCCTTGTGGATGGCCATGCCTTGCGCGGCCTCGCGTTTGTAGGTGCCGACAAAGGGATATTCGAGCGTGGCGTTTCCGCAAAAAGCGGTCGCGGCGGCGAGGAACAAGGCGCCCGCGAGCAGGCGACGGATTGTGGTAACGAGGTTTGTTTTCATGATGTGTTTGTTGTTTTTTGGGTTGAAAATCTTCTCAAAATAAAAGGGCCGTTGAATGAAGCCCAACGGGCTTCCGTCCCATGGCCCAGGGTTGCGAGCGCGGCGAGCTACCCTGGGAATGATAAACACAATAAACAACCCCAACGGGGTTGTGGCCTGTTTGTCCGCCGTGCGTTTTCAGAGGACGCAACCCTTTCAGGGTTGTGCGTTCCCTTTCATCGCACCCGGGGTAGGCGCTCGCAACTCGCGCCAACCCCGGGCTATGGGACGCATCCCCGTTGGGGATGGGCGGGTGACCTTTTCGTGTTTTCATGCCAGTATTATTTTTCACTCCTTAATAATGTGCGAATGTGTGATTAATTTTCCCGAAACGCGGCGCGGCGCGGGTCAGATTTCCCAGCGCCCGCTCTTTCCGAAAAGGCCGTCGATGCAGGTGTCGAACAGCCCGGTGTAGTGGGCGAGGTCGAGCACGGTGACGCGGTTGCGCAACATCGGGGCGACGGTCAGCGCGCGGCGTAATTGCGCGCGGCTCGCGCCGACATCCTCCGGCTCCGCGGGCGCGCCCGCAAGCCGCAGCAGGCGCTGCGCCTCGGCAACGGGAAGCAGTTGTTTTTCCAGGCGCGGCTTGAGCGCGGCCCAGTTTTGTTTCACCAGGGCGAGCTTGGCGGCGAGCTGCTCCTTGTTGATGTATTTCGCGCGGCTCTCGGAAAGCACGCGGTCGCGAAACACCGTGCCGCCAAACTCGGACATCGCGTCCGACTCCACCTTGGCGAGCTCCGGCCACGCTGCGCAACAGCGCTCGATGTCGAGCGCGGCGAGATCGTGCTTAAAGAGCTGCTCGTAAAACGCGAGGATGGCGACGGTGCCGACGGCGACTTGAAAACCGTGCGACACGCCGTGGCCGCGATAACGGTGCCCCTCCATGTCCCAGAGGTGGCTGATGTAATGCTCCGCGCCGGACGCGGGACGGCTGATGCGCGAGTATTGCATGGCGAAGCCGGCAAGCATCAAGCCCTCGACGAGTTTTCCGAGAGCGACGGCATCGCCCGAGCGCACGCCGGCGGGATCGCCGAGCGCGTCGGCGAGGCCGCCCTGCACGATGTCCCACGCGCGCGGAATGATCGGCTCCACGGCGAGCATGTCGGCCACGAGCCAGTCGCCGCCGGCGGTGACTTTTGAAAACAAATCGGCGTATCCGGCGGCGGTCATGTCAGCCGGCGCGCGCGCAAAAATGTCGAGGTCGGCGAGCACGGCGCGCGGCGCGGGGCAGTTGAAGGTTTGCTTCGCGCCGTCGGCGGTGATGGACGCGCCGAACGAGGTGTAGCCGTCCATCGAGGCGGCGGTGCCGACGATCATGTAGGGCCGCTCCACGAGGTGCGCGGCGAGTTTGCAAAGGTCGTTCACGGTGCCGGAGCCGACGGCGACGGGAATCGCGTCGGTGGCGCGCAGGCGCTCCGCGAGCGCCTCGACGTGACGGTATTCGGCGTGCAGTTCCGGTTCGGAAAACACAAACGCCTCGTCCTGCGGCACGCCGCCCTGGCGCAAAAATTCCGACACATCGCGCCCGGCGATGCCGAACGTGGTGGTGTCTGCGACAATGAGCGCGCGTTTGTCGCCGAACTGTTCCTTGAACAGCGGCGCGGCCTCGCGCAGAACACCGCGCCCGACCAAGAGCGCCTTGGTGTCGGTTGCGGCCTTTAGTGCATTTTCAACATTGGGTGTCATGGGAAGTATAATAAAATTTGCGGAATTGGAATTGTAGGGGCGCACCTTGCGTGCGCCCTCGTTTGCGAAAGACTGTTTGCAAACGCATTCACAAAGCGGGCGGACGCGAGGGCGCACGCAAGGTGCGCCCCTACGGGGAAAATGCGGACGCGCTCGTTTTGAAATTTCATGCCGGTGCGGTGTTTGTTTCTCAGCGCGATTTGTAGGGGCCGTAAACGGCCTTCACGCGGCCGCTCTCGTTGGTCTCGTCGAGAACATACACGTTATACTCGGCCCCGCCCGGCTTGACGCGGATGACGACATGGCCGGGAGGCGGCACTTTCGGGTCAAGCCGCTTGGACAGTTGCATGGCCTCCGGCTGGTTGGTGATAAAAATATCGCGCGCGCCGGGCCAGATCGCCTTGGACTGCATACGGCGATAGGTGCCGAGAGCCACATGCGAGGTGAACCATGTGGCCACGACAATCACCCTCGGACGCAGCGAGCCGAGGAAAAACGCGCTGTTCGCATCGTAGTAGGCGTGATGGTTGGCCTTCATCACATCGACGGGGCCGGTGACGAGCGCGACGGGCCGCTCGATGTCCTTCCAGCGGTCGGCTTCCGAGGCGGTGTCCGTTCCGTTCACGCTGAGGTCGCCGCCGGAAAAATAGTCGAACGCGCCGTAGGACAAACGAAAGGCGATGCTGCACGCGTTCTCGATAATCGCGCCCGGCGGCACGTCCTTCGGATCGGGGAAATGGTTTTGCGTGTCCGAGCCGAAACCCGTCCAGACAACGCCGTTGGCGGCGAGGTTGCGTATCTCGAAGTTCGGATACTTCGCGGGGTTGTTGCGCATCACGAGCTGGTCATTCACGCCGGCGTTGAAGCGCTCGGCCTTCACGCCTTTGTTCGCAATTTGCCAGTCCAGGAATTTTCGGTAGTTGGCGACCACGGCGCCTTTTTGCGGCGCGGGAAAGTCGTAATCGGGCCAGCCGCGGTCGAGTATTTTTTCAAACGAAACATGCTCGGCAAGCTCGGTGAGGCCGATGCGCTTGTAGGCGCCGGAGGCGGCAAGCGGCGTGTGTTTTTTGGGGCTTCCGATGTGGTCGCCGTGCAGGTGCGAAACCAGCACGTAATTGAGCGCGTCGCCCGGCGCATTCTTCGTCGCGCGCTTGACGTAGCGCGCGATCCACTCGCCCGCCTGGCGCGTGCCGTCGGGCAGCGTGGCGAGGCGGTTGGCGTCCGGGTTGCCATGGTCGCCGGCGTCCACGAGCAGCGTCGTGCCGTCGGGCATGATGATGAGTGACGACTCGCCGGCGCCGATGTTGATGTAGTGGATGTCGAGATGGCCCTCGCTCCACAAGGGCAGTTGGTCGCCAACCTTGGCGTCCGCCGCGCGGGCGGCGGGGATGATGGCGGCGGAAAAAACGAGGAGCGCGACGATGCTGCGGGTAAATGTTTTCATGATCTTTTTTGGGTATGAAATTTTATTTTTTCCTTAGCGCGATTTGTAGGGGCCGCGGACGGATTTCACGCGGCCGCTTTCGTTGGTTTCCTCAAGGACATAAACATAATACTCGTCGCCGCCCGGCTTCACGCGAATGACGACATGCCCCGGGGGCGGGCCTTTCGGGTCGAGGCGCGAGGCCAGTTTCATGGCCTCGGGCTGGTTGGTAATGAAGATGTCGCGCGCGCCGGGCCAGATCGCCTTGGACTGCATCCGGCGGTAGGTGCCGAGATCCACATGAGAGGTGAACCAAGTGGCCACGACGATCACTCGCGGGCGCAGCGACTTGAGGAAAAACGCGCTGTTCGCGTCGTAATAGGCGTGGTGGTTGGCCTTCATCACATCAACCGGTCCGGTGACGAGCGCGACGGGCCGCTCGATGTCCTTCCACATGTCGCCGACCGAGCCGGTGTCGGTTCCATTCACGCTGAGATCGCCGCCGGAAAAATAATCAAACGCGCCATAGGACAGGCGAAATGCGATGCTGCAATTGTTCTCGATAATCGCGCCCTTTGCCACGTCCTTCGGATCGGGCAAATGGTTGCGCGTATTCGCGCCGACGCCCGTCCAGACAACGCCGTTGGAGGCAAGGTTGCGAATCTCGAAGTTCGGATATTTCGCGGGGTTGTTGCGCATCACGAGCTGGTCGTTCACGCCGACGTTGAAGCGCTCGGCCTTCACGCCCTTGTTTGCAATCTGCCAGTCGAGGAACTTGCGGTAGTTTGTGACCACGCCGGTTTTCACCGGCGCGGGGAAATCGTAATCGGGCCAGCCGCGGTCGAGTATTTTTTCAAACGAAACATGCTCCGCAAGCTCGGTGAGGCCGATGCGCTTGTAGGCGCCGGAGGCGGCAAGCGGCGTGTGTTTTTTTGGGCTTCCGAGATGGTCGCCGTGCAGGTGCGAAACCAGCACGTAATTGAGCGCGTCGCCCGGCGCGTTCTTCGTCGCGCGCTTGACGTAGCGCGCGATCCACTCGCCCGCCTGGCGCGTGCCGTCGGGCAGCGTGGCGAGATGGTAGGCGTCCTTGTTGCCGTGGTCGCCGGCGTCCACGAGCAGCGTCGTGCCGTCGGGCATGATGATGAGCGACGATTCACCCGAGCCGATGTTGATGAAGTGGATGTCGAGATGACCCTCGCTCCACAACGGCAGTTGGTCGCCAACCTTGGCGTCCGTCGCGCGAGCGGGGGAAATCCCAAATCCCAAAATCACAAATCCCAAAAAAATCCCAAATTTCGAAATCACGAAATTCCAAAGGGCGAGGCTGCGCCTCGTCAGGCAGACTTGGCAGTCTGCGTTACGTCCGGCATCGTATGCTGCTTGTATTTTTTGAGATTTTGTCATTTGGATTTTCGGGATTTTTTTGGGATTTGTGATTTTGTAATTTGGGATTTTTACCGTGATTTGTAGGGGCCGTGGACGGATTTCACGCGGCCGCTCTCGTTGGTTTCCTCGAGGACATAAACGTAATACTCGTCGCCGCCCGGTTTCACGCGGATGACTATGTGGCCGGGGGGCGGGCCTTTTTTGTCAATTTGCGTGACCAGCCTGGTGGCCTCGGGCTGGTTGGTGATGAAAATATCGCGCGGGCCGGGCCAGGTTTTTCCGGACTTCATGAGGCGGTAGATGTTGATGGACGGCTGGGCGATGTGCCACGTATCAATGACGATAACCCGGGGGCGCAGCGTGCCGAGGAAGAACGCGCTGCCCGCGTCGCGGTAGCCGTGGTGGCCGGCTTTCATCACATCGACGGGGCCGGTGACAAGCGCGACCGGACGCTCAATATCCAGCCACGGCTCGGCGCTTGAGGGAAATTCCATTCCGGCCACGCTGAGGTCGCCGCCTGAAAAATAGTCGAACTCCCCGTAGGAAAGACGGAAGGCGATGCTGCAATTGTTTTCAATGATTGCGCCCTTAGCCACGTCCTTCGGGTCGGGAAAATGATTGCGCGTGTTCGTGCCCGCGCCCGTCCAGACAACGCCGTTGGCCGCGATGTTGCGGATTTCAAAGCTGGGATATTTCGCGGGATTCTTGCGCAACACAATCTGGTCTTTCACGCCGACGTTGAAGCGCTCCGCTTTCGCGCCCTTGTTCGCGATCTGCCAGTCCACGAACTTGCGGTAGTTTGCCATCATCGCGCCCTTGAGCGGCTCGGGGAAATTGTAATCGGGCCAGCCGCGGTCGATGATTTTTTCAAACGCGACATGCTCGGCAACCTCGGTGAGCCCGGCGAGTTTGTAGTCCCCGGCGGACGAATCCCTGGAGGTTTTCGTCAGTTTGCCCATGTGGTCGGAATGAAAATGGGTGAGCAGCACGTAATTGAGCGCGCGGCCCGGCGTGCCGGCGGTCGCGCGGCTGATGTAGCGGGCGATCCACTCGCCCGGCAGGCGCGAGTCATCGGGCAGCGCGTCGAGGAGGCTGCCGCCCTTGGCGGCGATGTCGCCGGCGTCCACAAGCATCGTCGTGCCGTCGGGCATGATGATGAGCGACGACTCGCCCTTGCCGGTGTTGATGTGGTGGATGTCGAGGCAGCCCTCGCTCCACAAGGGAAGCGTGTCGCCAGCCTTGACGGCGTCGGCGCGCGCGGAAGGGATTGAGACGGCGGCAAAAGTGAAAAGCGCGATGATGCTGCGGGTGAGTGTTCTCATGATTTTTTTGGGGATGAAATTTTTGTTTTAATTAAGGCGTGTGAAATAAAAGGGACATTGAATGAAGCCCAACGGGCTTCTGTCCATTAGCCCAGGGTTGCGAGCTTCGCGAGCTACCCTGGGAATAACGAACACAACAAACAACCCCAACGGGGTTGTGGCCTGTGTGTCCGGCATGCGTTTTCAGAGGGTGCAACCCCTTCAGGGTTGTGGGTTCTTTTTCATGGCACCCGGGGTAGGCGCTCGCAGCTCGCGCCAACCCCGGGCTAATGGATGCATCCCCGTTGGGGATGGGAAAACGGCAATTCCGTGTTTTCATGTCGGTATTACTATGCACTCCCTAATAATTATCGTGATTTGTAAGGGCCGTGGACGGATTTCACGCGGCCGCTCTCGTTGGTTTCCTCGATGACATAAACGCTGTATTCGGCGCCGCCCGGTTTCACGCGAATGACGACGTGGCCGGGGGGCGGGCCTTTTTTGTCGAGGCGCGTGGCAAGTTGAGCGGCCTCGGGCTGACTGAGGAGAAACAAGTCGCGCGCGCCGGGCCACGTCTTCTTTGACTGCATTCGGCGGTAGGTGTTGATGGACGGCTGCGCGACGTTCCAGATGGGGATGACGACCACGCGCGGGCGCAGCACGCCGAGGAAGAACGGGCTGTTCGAATCGCGGTAGGCGTGGTGGTTGGCCTTCATCACATCGACGGGACCGGTGACGAGCGCGACGGGACGCTCGATGTCGATCCACTGCTCGGCGGTCGAGGCGGTTTCCAAGTCGAGCACGCTGAGATCGCCCCCGGAAAAATAATCAAACGCGCCGTAGGAAAGGCGGAAGGCGGCGCTGCAATTGTTCTCGATGATCGCGCCCTTCGCCACGTCCTTCGGGTCGGGAAAATGGTTGCGCGTGTTTGTGCCGACGCCCGTCCAGACGACGCCGTTGACGGCGAGGTTGCGGATCTCGAAGTTCGGGTATTTCGATGGATTGTGGCGCGGCGCGAGCTGGTCGGTCACGCCGGCGTTGAAGCGCTCCACTTTCACGCCCTTGTTCGCTATCTGCCAGTCAAGGAACTTGCGGTAGTTGGCGACCATCGCGCCCGGCGCGCCTTTCTGTGGCGCGGGGAAATCGTATTCGGGCCAGCCGCGGTCGATAATTTTTTCGATCGCCACATGCTCGGCGACCTCGGTGACGCCGGCGAGTTTGTAGCCGCCGGGCTCGGTGATTTTTGAGTTCTTCGACGGGTCGCCCAAGTGGTCGGAGTGAAAATGCGTGACGAGCATGTAATTGAGCGCGCGCGACGGCGTGCCCGCGCCCGCCCGCTTGATGTAGCGCGCGATCCACTCGCCGGGCTCGCGCGTCTCGTCGGGCAGCGTGCCGATGATGTAGGGTTTCTTCGCGTTGCTCACGCCGGCATCCACGAGCAGCGTCGTGCCGTCGGGCATGATGATAAACGACGACTCGCCGCGTCCGGTGTTGATGTGGTGGATGTCGAGGCAGCCCTCGCTCCACGGCGGCAGCGTGTCGCCGGCCTTGACGGCGTCGGCGCGGGCGGGGGAAAAACAGGCTGCGAAAACTAAAAGGGTGATGATGCTGCGCAACAGTGTCTTCATGGTTTTGGGGAATGTGGTGATACCAGTGTGATGCTATTTTCTATCGTGAGTGATAGGGGCCGTGGACGGACTGGACGCGGCCGCTCTCGTCGGTGTCGGTCACGCGATAAACAAAATATTTTTCGCCGCCGGGGCTGACGCGGACGACGACATGGCTGTGGATGCTTACCTTTTCGGGCTTTTCGTTCATGGCCAGCGCGGTCGCCTCCATGAGATTTGTCGCAAAGACATCCGGGCGTTCGGGAAAGAGAGCCTTGTCGCGCAGGCGGCGCCACACGTTCATGGACGGCTGGCTGGCGCCGAGGGTGTCGATGATTACCACCCGAGGGCTGAGGGCGCGCATGAAGTCGGGGCCGTTGGCGTCGTAATTGCCGTGATGGTTTGCCTTGATGACATCCACGCGGCCTGAGGCCCTGGCGACTTCCGCCTCGATGTTGACGCCGCCGGTTTCCACGCCCCTGCAATCGAGGTCGCCGCCGCTGAAATACTTGAACTTTCCGTAGGCCAGGCGAAAGGCGATGCTGCATTTGTTTCCGCTGGTCGTGTGCTCACCGAGGGCGTCGCGCGTTTCCGCGCCCGTGCCCGTCCAGACAATGCCGTCGTTGGAGAGGTTGCGGATTTCGAAGTTGGGATAGTTCGCGGGGTTGTTGACGAGGGTGATCTGGTTGTTGACGCCGACCTTGAAACGCTCCGCCTTCATGCCCTTGTTCGCAATCTGCCAGTCCACAAATTTGCGGTAGTTTTTCATCTTCGCGTCATTCCACGGGCCGCCGCGCCCCTTGTAGTCGGGCCATGCGCGGTCGATGATTTTTTCAAAGGGAACGAAGTCCGCGACCTCGGTGATGCCGCTGGCCTTGTAGGGGCCGGTGCGCGAGTCGGGCGTGTTTTTTGACAGCGCGCCCATGTGGTCGATGTGGAAGTGCGAAAGCATCGCGTAGCTGACGGTTTTTTTCGGGGTCGCGCGCATGGCGCGCGCGATGTAGCGGGCGATCCACTCGCCGGGTGCGCGCGAGGCGTCGGGACGAGCCTCGGGGCTCCAGCGCGGTTTCTCGGCGACGGCGCCGGCGTCCACGAGCATCGTCGTGCCGTCGGGCATGATGATAAACGAGGATTCGCCGCGTCCGGTGTTGATGTGGTGGATGTCGAGGCAGCCTTCGCTCCACGGCGGCAGCGGGTCGCCGACCTTGACGGACTCGGCGCGCGCGAAAGGGATGGCGGCGACGGCAAAAACGAGAAGGGCGAGAACGCGGGGAAGCAGTGTGTTTTTGGCGTTGGGTTTCATTGGGGGAATGGGTTTGTGGGGGCGCGCCTTGCGCGCGCCCTCGTTTGCGAAAGACTGCTTGCGCACGAAGCCCCAAAGCGGGCGGACGCGAGGGCGCACGCAAGGTGCGCCCCTACATTGGTTGTTTCATGCGCGCGCGCGGTTTTCATAATCACGCAACCTCGAAGCTGAAGACGTGCGCGTCGGTTTTCGCGCCCCAGGTGGAGATGATTTTCAGGCGGGCGGCGGTGCCGTTGACCGCGGGGAATTTCACGCGCCAGAAGCGCCGACGGTTGTCCTTTTCGCGGGCGACTTCCACCCATTGGCCGTCCTTGAGGATTTCGAGCGCGAACTCCCTGGCGAGCATCGCGGGCAGTTCCTTGTAATCGGTCGTCCCCTCCAGTTTTCGCATGCGTTTGCCGCGGAAGGAAAGCTCGGTGTCGAACACGGCGCGGGCGGAGGATATCCTCACGGACGCGGGCCATTCGTAGCGGGCGGTCTCGCCTTGCTTGAGCCAGACGCCGGTCTCGATTTGCTTGTCCTGCCACTTGTATTTGGTGCCGCCGGTGCCGCTGCCGGCCCCGGTGCCCCACTCGCCTTTTTCAATGTTGCGGTCGTGCCCGGCGCGCAGCGCCTCGAATTGCGCCGTCGCTTGCAAGGTCAGCGGGGCGACTTTGCGGCGCAGGTGCGGAATCATCTGGTCGTCGTCGAGGAGGGTCGCCTGCAGTTCGGCGATGTGGTTTTTATAAATGTCGCGCGGCATGCAGCCGTGTTTTCGCGTCAGCGCCGCGGCGGTGCCGACGGCCTGGCCCATGACGGCGCAGGTGGCCATGACGCGTATCGTGCTCAGCGCGGCGTGCGTGCAGGAGACGTTTCTTCCCGCGAAAAACAGGTTGTCGATGTTTTTGGAATACAGGCTGCGGTAGGGAATGCCGAAGGGCACGGGCGGGTAGTCGAACTTGGACGGTTCGCCGTCGTGATGAATGCCGCCGGGATGATGGTCGTCGAGCACCCAGCCGCCGTGGGCGACGCTGTCGGGGAAGCGCCCGGCGTCCATGACGTGGCGCTGGTTGAGGATGACATCGCCGACGAGGCGCGCGCTCTCGCGTTTGCCGGGAAGCGAGCCGACCCAGTCCATCTCGTAATTTTTGCAGCGCCCGTCGGGGTGGTTTTTCATGTAGGCCCAGAGGCCGTGGACGACGCGCTTGAGTTCGAATTGGATTTCGTTGGCGTCGCCGATGGTGTCGATCAATCCGCCGTATTCGATGAACCAAAAGTTATTGTCATCGGCGCGCAGCTTGCGGTGTTTCGGGGCGTTTGCGTCGGTGTAGCGATGCGCCCATGCCGGCGGGATGAAGGGGCGGTGCTCCTTGCATTCGCGCAACTGCATGAGGATGGAGTTGCCCATTGTGTGCGCGTCGGCCCGGGGCTGCGCAAAGCTCTCGTCGAATTCGTCCGTCGCCTCGCGCCCCGTGCGAAACTCCGCGCCGGAGAGCCGCAGGACGCTGTCGCCCGAGCAGTCCGCAAACACGCGCCCGCTCACGGTGTATTCGCAATACTCGTGAAGATTCCAGCCTGTGACGCTTTTGATAACATTGTTCCGCGTCTCGACCGAGTGGACGCTCGTGTTGAGCAGCAGTGTGATTTTTTCGGCGAGGACGGCGGAGAGCATGATGTCGTCCCAGAGCGTGTAGCGCATCAGCGGGTTTCGATAAATGTTCTCAAGCTGCAACTCCTCAAGGATTCCGGTTTCCTTGTTGTTGTGGCCGTGCGCGCCCATGATGCCCATGCGGATTTCGCTGGAGGCGTTGCCGCCGAGCATGGGGCGGTCCTGCATCAACACGACCGACGCGCCGTGCCGCGCCGCCGCGATGGCCGCGCACACGCCGGAGAGTCCGCCGCCGACAACGACAAGGTCGGCGGAGAGCTCGCGGCGTATGACCACCGGGCTGTTCGCATGCGTGCGCATGCCCTTGCGCGGACGGCGGGGCTTGGACGCGACGGGCGGGGGCGGTTTCAGGACGGCGGGAGCCGCGCCGAGGATTCCGGAGGGCATCGCGAGGAGGAGGCCGGTGGCGGACGCGCCTTTGAGAAAATCGCGGCGCGTGGTGCGTGTTTTTTTTGGGAGTGACATGGCGGGGAGGCGGGTGAGTCGATTCGGGAGCGTGAATGCTTAGCGCGGATACTCTCCGGCGCGGGAGAGGTCGGTGGTGAGCTCGCGCCCGACGTAGGTGATTCCGAAACGGTCTGTCGCGCGGATTTCGACGCGGGCGTTGGGGTCTCTCTTTGTGTGCACGTAGAGGTGCGTGTTCGATCCCTCGCCATTTTGGCCGTAGTGCGAGCCCGTCATTCCGAGCGAGCCCACATGATAGCCGACCGAGTAGGCGTCGATCATCCGGGAAAGTTTTCGCACCGGGCCGACCGCGACGCCGTTTTCGTAGGCGATGATTTTCCAATCGTCGTCGGCATTCCAAACATCGACGACGATGTCGTTCGGACCTTGTTTGTAAGTGTATTTTCCGGACAATCCACCGAAGCTCGCGTTGCCGGGATACAGCCGCATTTGATAACCGCGCCCGTAGCCGGTGGCCTTGAAATACCAGTCGGCGACCTTGTTGCCGTTGAAGGTGTAGACGCCGTAGCCGTTTGGCGCACCGTCGTTGTTGAGGATCGACTTCCACCACGCGCCGCAGGCGGTGGCATGGATGTGCTCGTAGGCCTTGATCGGTTTTTTGACGATAAAGTTTCGGTGATTGTGTGTGTGGCCGGCCATGAGATGAACCTCGGCGTAGCCCTCAAAAAGTTTCATCAACTTCGCGCGATTCTGGGCCTCGCCCTCGTAGAGCGGGGCGTGATAGGCGAGGACGATGATTTTGTCCTTGGGGACAAAACTCAGGTCCTGGCGCAGCCATTCGACCTGCTCGTCGGTGAAGCCGCTTTTGTAGTCCTGCCTGCCGTTGTAGAGGATGTCGTCCATGCCGATAATGTGCACGTCGCCGCGGTTGAAGGTGAAGTTTACCGGGCCGAAAACCGACTCGAAACCCTCGGTGGATTTATGGTCGTCGGTGATCGCCTGGTCGTGGTCGTGGTTTCCGATGGCCGCGAAGAAGGGGACTTGCGAGAGGCCGGTGTAGTCGCGCATGGTGCGATGGTATTCCGGGGCGTCGCTGCAAACATCGCCGAGCAGAATCGCGTAGCAGGGCAGCTTGGAGGTCTTTTTAAACATGAAGAGGTCGGCGACGGTCTCGTTTTTGTAGCGCTCGATGTTGGTGTCGTTCGAGGTCTGCGGATCACCCACGCAGATGAGCGTGAACAGCTTTTCCGGCGCGGGGAGTTTCTTGAGGTCAAAGTTAAAGCGTTTTTGTTTTCCGCGCCTGTCGAGTTTTGCATGAAACACCGCCGAGGAGCCCTTGCCTTTTTTAACGGCTGTGGCCTGCGTGTGAATTTCGTATTCCGAGGGCGTCGAGTAATACACCATGCGCGCCTTCGGGTTGCGCTTCATCTGGTAAACGCCCCGGGCGTCCGTGGCCACGCACTGGAATCCGTCGCTCACGACAACGCCGACAACTGGCGCGCCGGTTTCGTCGATGATGCTGCCGTAAAGATCCATGCCCGCGTCGGGCTTGATGTCGGGATGCTTTGCGCTCGCGAAGACCGTGCCAACGGCCAGAACGAGAAATGCGGCGACGATGCGCGCAAGGAATCGCGCGCGCGGAAATGTCGGATGATGTGTGTGCATGTCGTGTTTTGGGTTGAGGCTCGATTAAATAGGAGAAGCGGCGCGCGCGTTAGCGCGGATATTTTCCGGCGCGGGAGAGGTCGGTGGTCATTTCGCGCACGACGTAGGTGACGCCGAAGCGGTCGGTCGCGCGGATTTCGACGCGGGCGTCGGGATTGTTTTTCGTGTGCACGTAGAGGTGCTGGTTCGCTTTTGTGGCGTAGTTTTCGCGCTTTGCCCCGAGCTGGCCCACGTGATAACCGGCGGCGTAAGCATCGACCATGCGGGGAAGTTTCCGCAGCGGGCCAACCTCGACGCCGTTTTCGTAGGCGATGACTTTCCAGTCGGGGTCGGCGTTCCATACATCGACGACGACGTCGTTCGGCCCCTGTTTGTAGGAGAATCCGCCGCCAAAGTCCATGTCTCCGGGATACATCCGCATCTGGTAGCCGCGTCCGTAACCGGTGGCCTTGAAATACCAGTCCGCGACCTTGTTTCCGTTGAAGGTGTAGACGCCGTAGCCGTTTGGCGCGCCGTCCTTGTTGAGTGTCGAGCGCCACCATGCGCCGCAGGCGGTGCCGTGGATGTGCTCGTAGGCTTCGATCGGTTTTTTGACGATGTAGTTTCGGTGGTCGTGCGTGTGCCCCGCCATGAGGTGGACGTCGGCGTAGCCTTCAAAGAGCTTCATCAACTTTACCCGATTCTGCGCGTCGCTCTCGTAAAGCGGAGCGTGGTAGGCGAGGACGATGATTTTGTCTTTCGGCACAAAGCTCAGGTCCTGGCGCAGCCATTCGACCTGGTCCTCGGTGAAGCCGCTTTTATAATCAGTCCTGCCGTTGTAAAGAATGTCGTCCATGCCGATGATGTGGACGTCGCCTCGGTTGAAGGAGAAGTTGACCGGGCCGAAAACATCCTCGAAAGGCGCCGCGGATTTGTAATCGTCGGTGATGGCCTGCTCGTGGTCGTGGTTTCCGATGACGGCGAAATAAGGTATTTCGGTGAGGCCGGTGTATTCGCGCATGGTGCGATGATATTGCGGGGAGTCGCCGCAAATGTCGCCGAGCAGAATCGCGTAGCAGGGCAGCTTGGATGTTTTGTTAAACATGAAGAGATCGACGACGGTCTCGTTTCGGTAGCGCACGATGTTGTTGTCGTCCGTCGTCTGCGGGTCGCCGACGCAGATGAGCGTGAACAGCTTCTCGGGCGCGGGGAGTTTCCTGAGGTCGAAGTTAAAGCGTTTCTGTTTTCCGCGCTTGTCCAGTTTCGCGTAAAACACCGCCGAGGTGCCCTTGCCTTTTTTGACGGAGGTGGCCTGCGTGTTGATCGCGTATTCCGAGGGCGTCGAATAATACACCATGCGCGCCTTTGGGTTGCGCTTCATCTGGTAAACGCCCTTGGCGTCGGTGGCGACGCATTGGAAGCCGTCGCTCACGACAACGCCGGCAACGGGCGCGCCGGTTTCGTCGAGGATGCTGCCGTAGAGGTCGATGCCGGCGGCGGGCTTGATGTCGGGGTGCGTGACTTTCGCGAAGGCCGTGCCAACGGCCAGAACGAGAAATGCGGCGACGATGCGCGCAAGGAATCGCGCGCGCGGAAATGTCGGATGATGTGTGTGCATGTCGTGTTTTGGGTTGAGGCTCGATTAAATAGGGGAAGCGGCGCGCGCGTCAACGCGGCGGCGCGGCGTCGGAGAGGTCGGTGGTGTATTTGTCCAGCGTGTAGGTTTTTCCGAAACGATCGGTCGCGCGGATTTCGACGCGGGCGTCGGGGTCCTTTTTGGTGTGCAGGTAGAGGTGCTGGTTCGTGCCGGGAGGAACATGCCCGTAGCCCGGCCTTTGGTTGTTGAGCACGCCCGCGTGATAGCCGGCGGCGTAGGCGTCAACCATGCGGGGGAGTTTTTTCAGCGCGCCGGCTTTGACGCCGTTTTCGTAGGCGACGAGTTTCCACTTGCGGTCGGCGTTCCAGACATCGACGACGACGTCGTTCGCGGTTTTGCCGTAGGAGAACATGCCGCCGGGGCCGCCAAAGCTCGCGTCGCCGCGATACATCCGCATCTGGTAATCGCGCCCGCGTCCGTTGGCCTTGTAGAACCAGTCGGCGACTTTGTTTCCGTTGAAGGTGAAGACGCCGTAGCCGTTGGGCGTGCCGTCGGTGTTGAGCACCGAGCGCCACCACGCGCCGCACGCGGTGCCGGTGACGTGCTCGTAGGCGGCGATCGGTTTTTTAATGATGGTGTTTCTGTGGTTGTGCGAATGGCCGGCCATGAGGTGGACCTCGGCGTAACCCTCGAAGAGTTTCATGAGGTTCTCGCGGTTTTGCGCGTTGCCGTGTCCGAGCGGGGCGTGAT
This sequence comes from Ereboglobus sp. PH5-5, assembly GCF_029504805.1. NCBI lineage: Bacteria > Pseudomonadati > Verrucomicrobiota > Opitutia > Opitutales > Opitutaceae > Ereboglobus > Ereboglobus sp. PH5-5. The sequence continues at coordinate 226,434 of NZ_JAQFIT010000004.1, forward strand.
AGGCGAGGACAATGATTTTGTCCTTCGGCACGAAGCTCAGGTTCTGGCGCAGCCATTCGACCTGCTCGTCGGTGAAGCCGCTTTTGTAGTTTTTGCTGCCGTTGTAGAGAATGTTGTCCATGCCGATGATGTGGACGCCGCCGCGGTTGAGGGAAAAGTTGAGCGGGCCGAAAACCGACTCGAAGGGCGCGCCGGCATTGTGGTCGTCGTTCTTGACGGACGCGTCGTGATCGTGATTTCCGATGACGGCGAAAAACGGGATGCCGGCCAGGGCGGTGGCGTCGCGCATGGGGAGGTGCAGGTCCATGGCGTCGCCGCAAACATCGCCGAGGAGGATGGCGTAGCAGGGCGAACTGGAGGCGCGGGCGAACGCGCGGAGGTCGTCGATGGTTTCCTTTTTGTAGCGCACGATCTGCTCGTCACGTTTCGTTTGCGGATCGCCGATGCAGACAAGCGTGAACTCCCCCTCGGGCGCGGGAAGGCGCGCGAGGTCGAAGTTGTGGCGTTGTTGCCCGTCGCGTTTGTCGAGCTTCGCGTAAAACGCGGCCGGGCCGCCTTTGTCGCCGGGCTTGGCGAGCGTGTTGACAACGTAATCGGACGGCGTGGAGTAATACACCATGCGCGCCTTCGGATTGCGTTTCATTTGATAAACGCCCTTCGCGTCCGTGGCGACGCACTGGTAGCCGTCGCTCACGACAACGCCGGCGACGGGCGCGCCGGTTTCGTCGATGATGCTGCCGTAAAGGTCGATGCCCGCGGCGGGCGTGATGTCGGGGTGCGCGACCTTCGCGAAGGCCGTGCCAGCGACCAGGATGAGAAAGGCGGCGGCGATGCGCGTGAATGCGTGCATTGTGCGTTGCATGGTCATCGGGATGATGCGCCTCAGCGCGCCGCGGGCGGCGCGGCGTCGGCGACGTCGGTGGTGAGTTCGCTCTCGGCGTAGGTTTTTCCGAAGCGGTCCGTCGCGCGGATTTCGACGCGGGCGTTTGGATCCTTTTTGGTGTGGAGATAGAGGTGCCGGTTTGTGCCTTTGCCGTCGCCGCCGGCGCCATAGCTTTTGAGCGAGCGCTGGACCACGCCCACATGGTAGCCGGCCGAGTAGGCGTCGATCATGCGCGGGAGTTTTTTCAACGGACCGACCTCGACGCCGTTTTCGTAGGCGACGATTTTCCACGCGGGATCGGCGTTCCAGACATCGACGACGATGTCGTTCGCGGTTTTGCCGTAGGAGAATTTGCCGCCGGGGCCGCCGTATTTCATGTCGCCGGGATAGAGCCGCATCTGGAAGCCGACCGGGTGGCCGACGGCCTTGAAATACCAGTCGGAGACCTTGTTTCCGTTAAAGGTGAAGACACCGAAGCCGTTCGGCGCGCCGTCGGCGTTGAGCGTGGAGCGCCACCACGCGCCGCAGGCGGTGGCGAGGATGTGCTCGTAGGCCTTGATCGGTTTTTTGATGATGTAGTTTTCGTGATAGTGGGTGTGGCCGGCCATGATGTGAACCTCCGCGTAACCCTCGAAGAGCTTCATCAACTTCTCGCGGTTTTGGGAGCCGCTTTCGCGCAACGGGGCGTGGTAGGCGAGGACGATGATTTTGTCCTTCGGCACAAAGCTCAGGCTCTGGCGCAACCACTCGATCTGCTCGTCGGTGATGCCGCTCTTGTAGTTGAGCCTCCCGTTGTAGATGATGTCGTCCATGCCGATGATGTGCACGCCGCCGCGGTTGAAGGAAAAATTGAGCGGGCCGAAAACCGCCTCAAAACCCGCGCCGGCCTCGTGGTCGTTGGTGAAGGCTTCGTCGTGGTCGTGGTTGCCGATGACGGCGAAGTAGGGAATCCCGGCGCGGTCGCTGATTTCGCGCATGGGCTGGAGGTAGTGCATGGTGTCGAAACCGATGTCGCCGAGAAGAATCGCGTAGCAGGGCAGGCGCGAGGCCTTGGCAAACTCGCGGAGATCGGCGACGGTCTCGTCCTTGTAACGCCCGAGGTCGGAGAAGTAGCGCACCTGCGGATCGCCGACGCCGATGAGCGTGAACTCCGTCTCGGGCGCGGGCAGCCGCGCGAGGTCGAAGTTGTAGCGCTGGGCCTTGCCGAGTTTTGCGTAAAACTGCCCCAGGCCGCCCTTGCCGGGCTTGCCGGTGGTGTTGATGACGTATTCCGCCGGCGTGGAGTAATACACCATGCGCGCCTTCGGGTTGCGCTTCATCTGGTAAACGCCCCGGGCGTCCGTGGCGACGCACTGGAAGCCGTCACTCACAACAACACCCGCGACGGGCGCGCCGACGTCGTCGAGAATCGTGCCGTAAAGGTCGATGCCCGCTGCGGGCGTGATGTCGGGATGCGTGACTTTCGCGAACGCCGTGCCAACGGCCAGGACGAGAAATGCGGCGGCGATGCGCGCAAGAAAACGCGCGTGTGAAATTTTCGGGTGAGGATTATTCATATTGGGTTTTATTTGTTAATTTTCTCGAAATAAAAGGGACATTAATGAAGCCCAACGGGCTTCCGTCTCCTTGCCCAGGGTTGCGAGCATTGCGAGCTACCCTGGGTATAATGAATACAATAAACAACCCCAACGGGGTTGCGGCCTGCATGCGTTGCGTGCGTTTTCAGAGGGCGCAACCCCTTCAGGGTTGTGTTTTCTTTTTCATGGCACCCAGGGTAGGCGCTCGCAACTCGCGCCAACCCCGGGCTAGGAGCCCCATCCCCGTTGGGGATGCACAAACGGCTATTTCGTGTTTTCATGCCGATATTGTTTTGCGCTCCTTAATAAAAGCTCTCTCAGCGCTTCTCGGCGACAAACGCCTCCCACGGGATGTTCGCGGGCTTGTTGTCGATGAGCACCTCGCCGAGGTGGGCGATGAGCGGGTATTCGGCGAGGTCAACCTTGCCTTGAGCGGCCCAGGCGCGGAGCGCCTTCACGATGCGCACGACGATGACGTTGCCCTCGAGCGTGATGCCCTCGAGCTCCTTCAGCGCGGCATCGAGCGGCAGGCCGCGTCCGAGCAATTTGCCGAGCAGGCGGTTGCGTCCGCCGAAGACGGTGACATACAAATCGCCGATGCCGACGGCGAGCGCCTCGTCGTTGCTGGAGCCGAGGAGGCGCATGAGTTTTTGCATTTCGAGCATGGACTGCCCGAACGCGCCGGCTTGAGAGTTGTAGTGCGGGATGCTGTCGATGCCGTAAACGCGCTCGCAGGCGCCGACCGTGATGCACACGCCGTAGGCGTAGGCGTTCTTGAGCGCGACGGCGGTTTCGACGCCCATGACGTCGGTCGAAACGGCGATGTGATAATACGGGCGCTGCATCAGGCCTTTCATCCAGCGGAGCGTCTCGATGTCCTCGCCGCAGAACGTCACCACGGTCTGGTCTTGCGCGACGAGTTCGTAGCTGGTGCACGGGCCGCCGATGGCGTTGAGGCGCAGCTTGCGCGGCGCGGCGCGGCGCGCCCAATACTCGGGATACGAAATGAGCTGGCCGGTGCCGTCGTCGATGAGTCCCTTCGTGACCGAGACGACGGGCAGCGTTTCGGGGATGCGCGGGAGCATGTATTCGGCAAACCAATCGACGCCGAAGCTGCTGATGCCGCAGACGAGCAGGTCGGCGCCGTCCATGGCCTTGTCGAGCTCCTCAATCTTGTAATATTCCACGCCCGCCGGGAAATCCTTCACGAACTTCGGATGGCGCCCGGTCTTGCGGCAGGCGTCGATGATTTCGCCGTCGAGCGGCGAACCGACGAGGCGCACGGTGTGGCCGTTTTCCCTCGCGGGGAAGACAAGCGCGGAACCCATCATGCCGGAGCCAACGATGGTGATTATGGTTTGTTTTGCGGGAGTTTCGCTAGTGCTCATATATGTGTGTGGTGTGGTGAATGTTGGTTGGTTTGAGAAAATGGGTTTCCTTTTTTGGAGTGCGGCGGCAGAGGGCGAAGCCCGGCGACGCCGCTTTCGCATACAAATCAATTTCGCATATCGCTCAAAGCGGTGTCGCCGCTTCGCTCTGCCACCGCACTCCAAAATGATTTCAGTTTTTTCGTAATAATCATCATTTCTTCGTGCGTTTTCTGGAGAGGTTTGCGAAGTCGGCGGGATAGTCCGTCTCGATGATGTCGGGGTTGCTCGCGAGTTCCTTTTTGTAGGCCTCGATGCGCGCCTCGAACGGCTTGACCTTGTCGGAGGTGGGCGCGATGGCGGTCATGCACATCACGCCGTGACTGCGGAGCAGGTCGTAGACTTTCTGGTGCTCGGGGTCCATTTTGTAGCGCACGTAGGCCATGATGCGGTTCCACGGGATGCCCGAGTCGCGATAGGCCTCGTATTGTTTCATGTCGCCGATTTCGCAGCAGAACATGACGTTGTCGTTGCGCTCGTAATAAAACAGGCACTCCTCGAGCGAGCGCACGGAAAGGATGATGTTGTGGTATTTCGACCACTTGCCCTTGAGGTTGTCGGAATAGACCTGCCAGGGGATTTTTTTGTTGTCGAAGTTGAACACGACCTTGTCCGCGCCCCACTCCAACACCTCGTCGAGCGTGGGGATTTTATACGGAGTCACGTTTTTCTGCCGGTCCACCAGATAAAACTGCTGCAGCTCGGCATAGGTGTAGTTCTCGGTCTTGCCCTTGCCGGTGGTGGTGCGGTTGATCGTGCCGTCGTGCATGAGCACGAGCACGCCGTCCTTCGTCATGCGCGGGTCGATCTCGAAAAACGAGGGCATGAGCGAGAGCGTTTTTTCGAACGAGGGAATGCAGTTTTCCGGATACCCCTTCATCATGCCGCCGCGGTGCCCGCTGATGATGATTTCCTTTTCGGGCGAGTAGCGGAAATACTCCTGCAACTCGGCCATGCTCTTGATGTGCACGGTGTGCTTGGGTTTCGGCGAGCCGGCGTTTTTGCCGCGATTGAGCGGCATGGCGACGAAGCTCGACGGATAATCGGTCTCGATGATGTCGGGGCCGCGCGCGATTTCCTTCAGGTAGGCGTCGATCCGTTTGTCGATTGTCTTGCCCTTGTCGGCGGTGGGCGCGAGGGCGACCTGGCACATCACGCCGTTGGCGCGAATGCGTTCGTAGAGCGCGCGTTTTTTCGGGTCCATCGTATTGCGCACATAGGCGACGATGCGGTTCCACGGGATGCCGGAGGCGGCGAACTCGTCATACATGGCGTCGTCGCTGATCTCGTAGAAGAAGCCGACATTCGGGTTGTTCCGCGCGTAATACTGCGCCTCGCGCAACGTGAGCACGTAGAACATGAGGTTGCGGTAGTGCTTCCACTTGCCGTTGAGGTTGGCGACCATGACCTCCCAGGGCACGTCCTTGTTGTCGATGTTGAAGACGGTCTTGCCCTCGCCCCACGCGAGCATCTCGTCGAGCGTCGGGATTTTGTGCTTGGTGACATTGCCCTCGCGATCCTTGAGGAAAAACTCCCGCAGCTCGGCGTAAGTGTAATCGCACACGCGGCCCTTGCCGGTGGTGGTGCGGTTGATTGTGGCGTCGTGCATGAGCACGATGACGCCGTCCTTCGTCATGCGCGTGTCGATTTCGAAATACGCGGGCATGAGCGAGAGTGTTTTTTCGCACGAGGCGATGCAGTTTTCGGGAAACCCCTTCATCACGCCGCCGCGATGCCCGGCGATGACGATGTCCCTGTCGGGCGAATGGCGGAAATACGCGCGCAGTTCCGCCGCGCTGCGGATGTTTGTCGTGTGCAATTCAGGTTGCGCGGCGAGCGGGGCGATGGAGGCGGAAGCCGTCAACGCAAACAGGACAAAGGCGGCCAGTCCGGCGGGATTAACGGGGAGTGTTCTCTTCATGGCGGGTTATTTTTGGGCGAATTGATTGTTACGATTTTGGGACAATGAAACTACGACCATGACCAATAACCGCGGAAATGAGGCAGCCACCGGGGTCGTTGCAAAGTGTGCCTTATTTTTCCGCCCCGAAATTGAGCACTCAAGCAATTTCAGCCCGATTTGCCCTTCAAAAATCTTTATTTTCAAACGAAATGAGCGTTTGCGCGCATTTTCGATTGTTTTTTGAGCGTTTTTTTAAGTATCAAAAACAAACCATTTTCATCAATCCCGAGCCATGAACAAACGCCGCGAAGAAGCCATATTGAAACAACTCGAAGCCTGCGATTTCCTGACGACCGAGCAGGCGATGAAACTGGTCGGCGGAAGCGCGGCCACCATCCGTCGCGCGTTCATCAGGCTCGCCGAAACCAACCTCGCGCGACGCGTGCACGGCGGACTCCGGCGCCTGCCGGTGGGCGGCGACGGCTCGCTGCCCTTCGTCATGCGCGAGCGCTGGTTCGAGGACGAAAAGGCGCGCCTGGCCGCGCGCGCGATCGAGTTTTTTCCAAAGGGCGGAGTCGCGTTCATCCACGGCGGCTCGACCACGCTCAAGCTCACGCAGCACATTCGCAGCGGAACCATCATCACCGACTCGATCAACGTCTGCGGCTCGTTCATGCAGCGATTTTCGTCCGGCGGCGGCCCCGAGATACTCCTGCCCGGCGGAACGCTCGACCTGCGCGGCGACGCGCTCTACGGCCCGCGCACCGAGGCCGCCCTGCGCGAATACCGCGCCGACGTGGTGTTCTTCTCCGCGCGCGGCATGGACGAGGAAGGCCTGCTCGACACCTCCGACACGCTCGTCGCCACCGTCCGCCTGATGATGCGCAACGCCTCCCTGCGCGTCATGCTCGCCGACCACAGCAAGTTCCGCAAATTCGGCCTCACGCAAATGGCGCCCTGGGAAAACGTGGACGTGCTCGTGACCAGCGACCACCCTGAAAACCGACACTGGTTCGAAACAATAAAAAACCACGGCGTGAAAATAGTGCTCGTTTGAGCCGCGGCGAAAGAATTGCAGCACTCCGGACAACTGTGTTGAAAAAACTCCGCCGCTAAAAAACGAACCACCGCGCCACCTCATGACGATTCTGCCCATCGACCCGACCGCCAACGCCAATCCCGCCGCGCTGCTCGACTTTCTCGAACAATGCCGCGCACTGGCCGTCGCGATCAACCGTCCGCGCCTGGTCAGCATCACGCTCGAAGTCCCCGCGCTCGATCCGCTCGCCGTGCTCGAATTGATCTTCGAGCCGAACGAGCGTCATTTCTACGTCGAACGCCCCGCGGAAAATTGCGCGCTCGCCGGGGCCGAGGCCGTTCTCGAATTCAGCGCCCGCGGCGGACAACGCTTCGCCGACTGCCAGCGATTCATCGACGCCACGCTCGCCGACGCCATCGCCGTCGGCGACCAGACGGCGCCTTTTGCCGGTCCGCATTTTTTCACGGCGTATTCATTTTTCAACGACACCGAACCCGGCGAGCCCTTTGAATCCGCCGGCATATTTGTCCCCCGCTGGCAAGTCGCCCTGGCAAACGGACGCACAACCGCCGTGGCGAACTTTATCGTCACACCCGACTCAGACATTACCGCCCTCACCAAAAAAGTCTGGCACGCGCACCAGAAAGTGGCGCGGGCGGCCAGCCCGGGCATGGGAAAAACCACCCTGCCCCGCGGACTGGCAACCCGCGCCGCCGCAACCTCCGGCTACCGCGCCGCTGTTTCACGCGCGCTTGAGCTCATCGCGGCGGGCGAGTTTCACAAAATCGTCCTCGCGCGCGCCATCGACTTCGCCGCGCCCGACGCCGCTCCGCTCCACCCGCTGCGCATCCTCAACGGCCTGCGCCAGCGCTTCGCCGACTGTTACAGCTTCTCGCTCGCAAACGGACGCGGCCAGAGCTTCATCGGCGCGAGCCCCGAGCGGCTCCTGCGCGTGCGCGACCGCCGGCTCCTCACCGAGGCGCTCGCCGGTTCCGCGCCGCGCGGCGCGTCGGCAAGCGAGGACGCCGCGCTCGGCGCCACCCTGCTCCACAACGAAAAGGACGTCCGCGAGCAACGCCATGTGCTCGACTCAATCCGCCGCCGCCTCGAGCCGCTCGGCCTGAAACTCACCCACCCCGCGCAACCCGGCCTGCGCAAACTCGCCAACGTCCAGCATCTGCACACGCCCGTCGAAGCGCCACTGCCCGACGGCGTGCGCCTGCTCGATGCGCTCGCCCGCCTGCATCCCACGCCCGCCGTCGGAGGCACGCCGCGCGAGACCGCCGTCGCGCGCATCCGCGAACTCGAAGGTTTCCCCCGCGGCCTTTACGCCGGCGCCATTGGCTGGATCGACGCGCACGGCAATGGCGAGTTCTTTGTCGGCCTGCGCTCCGCCCTCATCGACGGCCCGAGCGCGCGCCTCTACGCCGGCGCCGGCATAGTCGCCGGCTCATCGCCGGAAAAGGAGTTCGAGGAAACCGAAATCAAATTCCGCGCCATCCGCGACGCATTGCTGGGATGAATCGATTCGCCGCCAAGAACACCGGAAAACCGGCGTTTCAAAATTGGAATAATTTTCTCCCTGATTTTTCCCCGCGCCCGCCGTGTCTCCGTGCTGACTAAAAACACCGCTTGTTATTCGCATTGATTCGCGCGGCTTTGCGGTTTCCAAATAACCCCCATGCCCGGCTTCAACGAACTCGATTTTCGAAACACCAACTCGCTTTGGTGCGGCGTGCTCGCCGAAACCCTGCACCGCTGCGGCGTGCAACAAGCCGTCGTCTCGCCCGGTTCGCGCTCCACGCCGCTCGTCTTCGCCCTCGCCAGGCACTCGCGAATCGAAACCCATCCCGTCCTCGACGAACGCTCCGCCGCGTTTTTCGCGCTCGGCATTGCAAAATCCTCCATGCGCCCCGTCGCGCTCGTCTGCACCTCCGGCACGGCGGCGGCCAACTTTTTCCCCGCAATCATCGAGGCGCAAGAAAGCGGCGCGCCGCTCGTTGTCATCACCGCGGACCGCCCGCCGGAGATGCGCGAGTGTTCGTCCGGCCAGACAATCGACCAGCAAAAACTCTACGGCTCGCACGTGAACTGGTATCACGAGCTCGCCGTGCCCGAGCCCGCGATCGAGCGCCTGCGCTACCTGCGCCAGACCATCGCCTTCGCGGTGGCAAGATCGACGCAGCCCGAGCGCGGCCCCGTGCATCTCAACGCGCCCTTCCGCGATCCGCTGCCGCCGGTCGAGGACAAGGAAATCGCTGACCGCGAGCGCATTGAGACCGAATTTTTTCACGACAACTGGCAACACTTCGACACCGGCGCGCAATGCTCGGACAATACCGTCTTCGCGCCCATTCGCGATTTGAGCCGTGAAAAACGCGGCCTCATCATCGCCGGTCCCGGTGGCGTGCAAAACGCATCCGAGATCGCGGCCTCGACGGGCTGGCCCGTGCTGGCGGACGCCCTTTCGCACGAGCGGCATTTCGAGACGAGCGCGGGCGTCATCCGTGTTTCTGCCTACGACGCGATACTGCGCAACGAGGCCGCCGCCGCATCGCTCGCGCCCGCGTTTGTCCTGTGCGCGGGCGGCTGGCCGACGAGCAAAATCCTGCGCGCTTGGATCGAGAAAACGCAACCCGCCGTGTTGATGGTCGCGCCGACCTTTCACAACCGCGACGCGCTGCACTGCCGGACCACCTGGGTGCGCGGCAACCACATCGCCCCCTTCAGGGAGCCTCCCAAGAGCGCGTCCGACGATTACCGCGACGCCTGGGCGCGCGCCGAAAAATCCGCGCGCGCAACGCTCGACGACGCGCTCGACGCCATCGCCGACACCGACCTGTTCGAGCCGCGCGCCACGTCGCTGCTCGCGAAACATCTCCCGAAGCAAACGAGCATTTTCATAGCCAACTCCATGCCCGTGCGCGACGCCGAGTATTTTTGGCCCGCAAACGACCGCTGCCATTTCATCCACCACAATCGCGGCGCAAACGGCATCGACGGCACGCTCTCGACCGCGCTCGGCGTTGCGCACGGCGCGGGCAATCCGGCGGTGTTGCTCACCGGCGACCTCTCGCTCCTGCACGACACCAACGGTTTTTTGCTCGCAAACGCGGCGCGCACCCGAGGCAGCCTCACCATCGTGCTCGTCAACAACAACGGCGGCGGCATCTTCGAGCACCTGCCCGTCGCGCAATTTGATCCGCCGTTCGAGGAATATTTCGCCACGCCGCAAAACATCGATTTCGCCAAACTCTGCGCCACCTACGGCGTCGCGCATACGCGCATCGAAAGCTGGACGCAGTTCACCGAACTCATCTCGACGCTCCCCGAGCGCGGCGTGCGCGTGCTCGAAATCCCCACCGACCGCAAACGCGACACCGCCCGCCGCAAAGCACTGCTCGCGCAAGCCGCCGCGGCGGTTTGAACCCGGGAGCGCCTTCTTTTTACCCCTGCAAATTTTGATTTAACCATCCGGTGCTGAATTTAGCCTCGCGATGAAGTTTTTAATCGATGCCCAGTTGCCGCCCGCGTGCGCACATTACCGCACCTCACCATGCCTGCGCAAGAAATGGTTTGAGTGGCACGGGCGACTCACCCATGTCTGAATTTGGCTGCGAAAGCTTGCGATGCATCCCTTCGTGCAGACGGCACCGCTAATGTCAAAAAGCAAAAGGCTACCCGCCTTAGGTTTTGATTGACCAGTATTGAGAATGCAGTCACTTCTAAAGTGTAGCAACTTACGTCGCATTCCGAGTAGTTAATTAAAAATCTATATATCTATATGTTTAATAAAACAGAATATCTAAAATTCCTCAAAGAATTCAAAACTTTTACAACGAAAATAGATGGTCCGGAAAATGGTTTCGCTTGGGATGGTCCAATTTCTATAGATTCTTGGAAAACAATGTCTCCCAAAATCGTATTCCTCGCGAAAGAAACATATGGATACCTAGGATGCGATTGTTGCCCGGTAATAGGAGATCCCGATGGGTGGGATGCATCAAAATTTAATCACAACATAGCGAAACTCGCCTATGGATTATTTTATTTTTCAAATACAGGGACGGCAATCAAACAGTTCCCGCCGCTCAGAAGCATCGCAAATGAGTTGAGAGATGCATATTCTAAAATTGCCCAAATTGAAATTAAGAAAACATCGACGGATGGCTCCACTAAACGAAGTGATGATCGAGTCATACGGGAACATTCGGTCAGAAATGCCGCGTATTTAGCACGACAGCTAAAGATGCTGTATCCTGATATTGTTTTTTGCTGCGGTGGCGTAACGTATGATTCTCTGGTGCTCGACATGAAGGTGTTCACTCCTAAACATCGCGGATCGGAAGTTGAGCTTATTGATGGAACTATTGTCGTAAACTCATACCACCCGTCTGCATCGCAGTTTAATATTAATCACATTTATGGGAAAATCATTAAGGTGTTAAAAAAACGAGTTTAGTGAGAAAAGCTGAAAACCACCTCAATCCTTTCCTTTTGATATTTTGAGGATGCGACCAAACAAACCAAACGTGCCCTAGCTTCCCAACTCCCACCCCTTGGAGCGTTCGAGGGCGCGGTTCCAGCCGGTGCGCAGGGTGTCGATGTCCTTGCGCACGGTGTCGGGCTTGAACTCCTGGTCAACCTGCCAGTTCTTCGTGATGTCGTCGCGGCTGGTCCAGTAGCCGACAGCGAGGCCGGCCAGATAGGCCGCCCCCATCGCGGTGGTTTCGACGCATTTCGGGCGGATCACGGGCCTGCCCAGCAGGTCGGATTGGAATTGGAGCAGGGGCTGGCTGTGGCTGGCGCCGCCGTCCACGCGCAACTCGGAGAGCGTCAGTCCGCTGTCCTTTTCCATGCACGAGATGAGGTCGGCGGATTGGAAGGCGATGGCGTCGAGGGCCGCGCGGCAGAAGTGCGCGCGATTGGTGCCGCGCGTGATGCCGACGGCGAGGCCCCGGGCGTAGGGATCCCAGTGCGGGGCGCCAAGTCCGGTGAAGGCGGGCACGATGTAGAGGCCGCCGGCATCGGGCACGGTGGCGGCGAGCCGGTCAACTTCCTGCGCGGTGGAAACGATGCGGAGCTCGTCGCGCAGCCATTGCACGACCGCGCCGCCGATAAAGACCGAGCCCTCGAGCGCGTATTCGGTGCGGTTGCCGATGCGCCAGGCGATGGTGGTGAGAAGGTTGTTTTTCGAGGTGACGGCCTCCGTCCCCGTGTTCATCAGGGTGAAGCAGCCGGTGCCGTAGGTGTTCTTGACCATGCCCGGCTCGAAACATGCCTGGCCGAAAAGCGCGGCCTGCTGGTCGCCGGCGATGCCCGCAATCGGAACCCCGCCGGGATAAATCGCGGGGGCGACTTTTCCATACACCTCGGAGCTGGACTTGACCTCGGGGAGCATGGAACGGGGAATGCCGAGGAGCTTGAGCAGGTCGTCGTCCCAATCGCCGGTGTGGATGTTGAGCAGGAGGGTGCGCGAGGCGTTTGTGGCATCGGTGACGTGCACCTTGCGCTCCGTGAGCTGCCAGATCAGCCATGTGTCCACGGTGCCGAAAAGCAGGCGTCCCTTGTCGGCAAGGGCGCGCGCGCCGTCCACGTTTTCAAGTATCCAGCGGATTTTGGTGCCGGAAAAATACGGGTCGATGCGCAGGCCGGTTTTTTCCCGAATCATGGACTCGACGCCCTGCTTTTGAAGTTCGGCGCAATAATCGGCCGTGCGGCGATCCTGCCAGACGATGGCGTTGTAAACCGGCTTGCCCGTCTCCTTATCCCAGACGACCGTTGTCTCGCGCTGGTTGGTGATGCCGACCGCGGCGATGGCGTCGGTTGAGAGATCGGCCTTGGAAACGGCCTCCGCCGCCGTGGAGCTTTGGCTGGCCCAAATGTCGAACGGATCATGCTCAACCCAGCCGGATTTCGGATAATGCTGCCGGTATTCCTTTTGCGCGACAGAAACGATCCGGCCCGAATGGTCAAAAACGATGGCGCGTGAACTGGTGGTGCCCTGGTCGAGGGCCAGAATATATTTTTGGGAGCTCATGATGTTGAATGACGATGGACTTTTTAACGATGAGTGGAGTGGATTAAGAAGTTATCCTGAAATACTGTGTCCTGTTTTTTAACCACGGAGGACACGGAGCGGCACAGAGGAGGAGAAGCTGAACGTCTGGGACTTGATCTGGATTTCCGGCCTCTGGCTCTCTGGCATTCTTGTTTTCCCTCCGTGTATCTCAGTGTTCTCCGTGGTTAAATTTTTAGCCCTAAAACCCGAGCAAAACGAAAAGTTGCGCGCCGATGATGCCGCCGACAATCGGGGCCACGACGGGCACCCAGGAATACTGCCAGTCGGATGAGCCTTTTCCGGGAATGGGAAGCACGGCGTGGGCGATGCGCGGGCCCAAGTCACGCGCGGGATTGATCGCATATCCCGACGGACCGCCGAGCGAAAGGCCGATGGAAAAAATAAGCAGGCCGACCAACGCGGGGCCAAACCAAGTGCCCACAACCGCGGCCCACGCCTCCTGTCCGCTGGGCGCGCCCAAAGCCACTTTTCCAAAGGCCAGAATGCCGAACAAAAGAACCGCGGTCCCGATCACCTCCGTGACGAAGGCGGGCCTCATCCGGCGCACGGCGGGAGCGGTGGAGAAGCAGGCGAGCTTGGTGGCGGCGTCATTTGTCACGCCCCAGTGGGCAAAGTAGGTCAGATAAACGAGAACCGCGCCGATGATGCCGCCGGCCATTTGCGCGCCGATGTATTCGGGCACCTGCCCCCAGCCGAAGCTCCCAATGCTGGCGAGCGCGAGGGTGACGGCCGGATTTAGATGCGCCCCGGAAAAGCGCCCCGTGGCATAGACGGCGATGGCCACGGCGCAGGCCCAGCCCGCGGCCACGCAGATCCAGCCCCCGCCGTTGCCCTTGGACTTGGTGAGATTCACGTTTGCGACAATGCCATTACCAAGAAGGACGAGGATGGCGGTTCCGACGAGTTCAGCGACATAAGCATTCATAGTGTGGGCGCTTTTGAATTTTCAGGGTTATGATTGCGGAAGAAACCAAATGAACACCCGAAATCCCAGCATCGCAAACGGGTTTTCACAATTATATTTTTCGCAATAATTTACAATTTATTAATCGCTCGCCAGGAAGGCGGAAGAGTGTGGCGGAGAATTGATATTTTGCAATTCCAGCGCCCTGCCCCAACGTTACCAACCAACTCGAAAACCCCAATCAAGGTGGCACAGACATTCCTGTCTGTGCCTCCACTCCCGTCCGCATCCCGCGCATCCAATTAATCCCGTCGGTAGTGTCCGTCAAGTTTCGCACATTTTAAAAAGCATATAGTCGGCGGAGGAAGGTTATGTGTTGTTTTGTTGTTGGTTCTTTCGTGAGGGTTG